>NZ_JASGBX010000027.1:0-26445 GCF_030053335.1 Pantoea sp. EABMAA-21 | reverse complement strand
CTGCTGCCAATCGAAGACGTATTCTCAATCTCAGGCCGTGGTACTGTTGTAACCGGTCGTGTTGAGCGCGGTATCGTGAAAGTAGGCGACGAAGTTGAAGTTGTTGGTCTGAAAGACACCGTTAAGTCTACCTGTACCGGCGTTGAAATGTTCCGCAAACTGCTGGACCAGGGTCAGGCAGGCGAGAACTGTGGTGTTCTGCTGCGTGGTATCAAGCGTGAAGATATCGAGCGTGGTCAGGTTCTGGCTAAGCCGGGCACCATCAAGCCACATACCCAGTTCACTTCAGAAGTTTACGTACTGTCTAAAGATGAAGGCGGCCGTCATACTCCGTTCTTCAAAGGCTACCGTCCTCAGTTCTACTTCCGTACTACTGACGTGACCGGTGACGTTCAACTGCCAGAAGGCGTTGAGATGGTAATGCCAGGCGATAACGTAAAAATGACCGTTACCTTGATCAAGCCAATCGCTATGGATCAGGGTCTGCGTTTCGCAATCCGTGAAGGCGGCCGTACTGTTGGTGCGGGTGTTGTTGCTGAAATTATCGCTTAATTGCGATAACATTTGACGCAATGCATATGGAAAGGGCATCATTTGATGCCCTTTTTGCACGCTGTTACATAGAACCTGGCTCATCAGTGATTTTCGATCATAATCATTGCTGAGACAGGCTCTGGTTTACGGCGTCGGATACCGAGTTACGCCCAAAAGCTCATTCGGTTTGGATGCCTCGCTCTGCGGGGCAGAATTGTTTCTGAATTATTGTGGCAGGTTGGTTTATGAGTGCGAATACCGAAGCTCAAGGGAGCGGGCGCGGCCTGGAAGCGATAAAGTGGGTTGCTGTCATCGCGTTGCTGTTAGCCGCCATCGTTGGCAACTATCTCTATCGCGACATTACGCTGCCTCTGCGCGCGCTGGCTGTCGTAGTACTGATTGCTGCGGCAGGTGGCATAGCGTTGCTGACTATCAAAGGCAAAGCGACTGTGGCTTTTGCTCGTGAAGCAAGAACCGAAATGCGTAAGGTCATTTGGCCGACTCGCCAGGAAACATTGCACACCACGTTAATCGTTGCCGCGGTCACTGCCGTGATGTCACTGATTTTGTGGGGGCTGGATGGAATTCTGGTCCGTCTGGTATCGTTTATCACTGGCCTGAGGTTCTGAGATGTCTGAAGCTCCAAAAAAACGCTGGTACGTCGTTCAGGCGTTCTCCGGTTTTGAAGCCCGCGTAGCGAAGTCGCTGCAAGAGCATATCAAACTGCACAACATGGAAGAGCTGTTTGGTGAAGTCATGGTGCCGACTGAAGAAGTCGTTGAAATCCGTGGTGGCCAGCGCCGTAAAAGCGAACGTAAGTTCTTCCCTGGCTATGTGCTGGTCCAGATGGTGATGAATGACGCCAGCTGGCACTTAGTGCGTAGCGTACCACGTGTCATGGGCTTCATTGGCGGTACTTCTGACCGTCCTGCGCCGATTAGTGATAAAGAAGTCGATGCGATTATGAACCGCCTGCAGCAGGTGGGTGATAAGCCGCGTCCAAAAACGCTGTTCGAGCCAGGCGAGATGGTGCGCGTCAACGACGGTCCATTTGCCGACTTCAACGGTGTGGTCGAAGAGGTGGATTACGAAAAGAGCCGCTTGAAGGTCTCTGTTTCCATCTTTGGCCGTGCAACACCAGTCGAACTCGACTTTGCTCAGGTGGAGAAAGGTTAACCCTTTTGTTCACTTTATAGCTCTTGCGGAAGGCGCGAAATTTACCTATAATTTCGCGCCTTTTGTTTTTATGCGCTGGTGACAGCGTGTGAATCGTAATCACGGGGAGCCTGTTTTCAGGCGCTATAACCCATTTGAGGAATTATCATGGCTAAGAAAGTACAAGCCTACGTCAAGCTGCAGGTTGCAGCTGGTATGGCGAACCCAAGTCCACCTGTTGGTCCAGCACTGGGTCAGCAGGGTGTTAACATCATGGAATTCTGTAAAGCGTTCAACGCTAAAACAGAATCTCTGGAGAAAGGCCTGCCTACTCCAGTTGTTATCACTGTATACAGCGACCGTTCTTTCACCTTCGTTACCAAAACCCCTCCGGCTGCCGTACTGCTGAAAAAAGCAGCGGGCATCAAGTCTGGTTCTGGTAAGCCGAACAAAGACAAAGTCGGTAAAGTTTCTCGTGCTCAGGTACGTGAAATCGCAGAAACTAAAGCTGCGGACATGACTGGTGCTGACGTAGAAGCGATGACTCGCTCTATCGAAGGTACTGCACGTTCCATGGGCCTGGTAGTAGAGGATTAAGAAATGGCTAAGCTGACCAAGCGCATGAGCGTAATCCGTGACAAAGTTGACGCGACCAAGCAGTACGACATCGCTGAGGCTATTGCTCTGCTGAAAGAACTGGCAACTGCTAAGTTCGTTGAAAGCGTTGACGTTGCTGTTAACCTCGGCATCGATGCACGTAAATCAGATCAGAACGTTCGCGGCGCGACTGTTCTGCCACACGGTACTGGTCGTTCAGTACGTGTTGCTGTATTTACCCAAGGCGCAAACGCAGAAGCTGCTAAAGCAGCTGGCGCTGAGCTGGTAGGTATGGAAGATCTGGCTGACCAGATCAAAAAAGGCGAAATGAACTTTGACGTTGTTATCGCATCTCCAGATGCAATGCGCGTTGTTGGCCAGTTGGGCCAGGTTCTGGGTCCACGCGGCCTGATGCCAAACCCGAAAGTGGGTACTGTAACCCCTAACGTTGCTGAAGCAGTGAAAAACGCTAAAGCAGGTCAGGTTCGTTATCGTAATGACAAAAACGGCATCATCCACACTACCATCGGTAAAGTGGACTTCGACGCTGACAAACTGAAAGAAAACCTGGAATCTCTGCTGGTTGCGCTGAAAAAAGCGAAACCTTCACAGGCTAAAGGAGTGTACATCAAGAAAGTTAGCATCTCTACCACCATGGGCGCCGGCGTTGCCGTTGACCAGGCTGGTCTGAGCGCAGCAGCAAACTAATTGCTGCTTGAAACGGGCGAAAAATTCATCTAGAATCTTACGCCCGTTGTTCTGATTGAGTATTCAATTTAGAACCCAGATTCAAAGTTGCTGAATGTATAAGCCTAAAAGCTTTTATGTTCAGTGGCTTAGGTTGGAGCCAGGCCTTATCCTGGCCTCCGTCCAAGACCGCAGGAGCGGGATTATCTTCGGATAACCTGCTTAATACCCTGCGTAGACGGTGACAGAACCAAAAAGAATTTTTTCTTCACTGGATTCTGCTCACCGTGTAATAGCGCTCAGTGCCTTCGGGTAGCTGAGTGAAGTGAGTTCCGGGAAATTTTTCCCGGTCAAATCCAGGAGCAAAAGCTAATGGCATTAAATCTTCAAGGCAAACAAGCGATTGTTGCTGAAGTTAGCGAAGTAGCCAAAGGCGCGCTTTCAGCGGTTGTTGCGGATTCCCGTGGCGTTACCGTTGATAAAATGACCGAACTGCGTAAAGCAGGTCGTGAAGCTGGCGTTTACATGCGTGTTGTTCGCAACACCTTGCTGCGCCGCGTCGTTGAAGGAACTCAGTTTGAGATCCTGAAAGACACGTTTGTTGGTCCGACCCTGATTGCATACTCTTTGGAACACCCGGGCGCTGCTGCTCGTCTGTTCAAAGAGTTCGCGAAAGCGAATGCAAAATTTGAGGTCAAAGCTGCAGCCTTTGAAGGTGAGCTGATCACGGCGGCCAATATTGACCGTCTGGCAACTCTGCCGACTTACGAAGAAGCACTGGCACGTCTGATGTCGACCATGAAAGAAGCCGCTGCTGGCAAACTGGTTCGCACTCTGGCTGCTGTACGCGATGCAAAAGAAGCGGCTTAAGGCCATCTTCTTTTCCTTCGTACTTGCTAACGTATAAACTTTTTCTGTTTTTTAGGAACAATCGATATGTCTATCACCAAAGATCAAATTCTGGAAGCAGTAGCAGCTATGTCCGTAATGGAAGTAGTTGAGCTGGTTTCTGCTATGGAAGAAAAATTCGGCGTTTCTGCTGCTGCTGCTGTAGCTGTTGCTGCTGGCCCAGCTGAAGCTGCTGAAGAGAAAACTGAATTCGACGTAATTCTGAAAGCTGCTGGCGCTAACAAAGTTGCCGTAATCAAAGCAGTTCGTACTGCAACTGGTCTGGGCCTGAAAGAAGCTAAAGACCTGGTTGAAGCTACCGGTGTTATCAAAGAAGGCATCAGCAAAGATGACGCAGCTGCTCTGGAAGCACTGCTGAAAGAAGCTGGCGCTGAAGTTGAAGTTAAGTAAGACAACCTTCGGGTTGCAGCCTGAGTAACATCAGGCTGATGGCTGGTGACTTTTTGGGTCACCAGCTTTTTTGCGCTTCAGAGGAATGATGGCGTTTCACACTGTTTGTCCATTGTTTCTCTTCAATATCTTTTTCTATCGACGACTTAATATATCGCTTTCCTGTGAGGGTTCCCTGCCTGCGCAACAGCGATGAAATGATTTAAGAGTGATAGAAAGATGTATTGCATGGGGTGTTACGCATCGCATGAAAAACAAAATAGTGTTGCATGAACTGTCCCTTCAGGACGGACAGCGTGGTTCGACATGTCAGCTAGCTGAGGAACCCTATGGTTTACTCCTATACCGAGAAAAAACGTATTCGTAAGGATTTTGGTAAACGTCCACAAGTTTTGGACATACCTTATCTCCTTTCTATCCAGCTTGACTCGTTCCAGAAGTTTATCGAGCAAGATCCAGAAGGCCAATACGGTCTGGAAGCTGCCTTCCGCTCCGTATTCCCAATCTCAAGCTACAGCGGCAACTCTGAGTTGCAGTATGTCAGCTACCGTTTGGGCGAGCCGGTCTTTGACGTAACTGAATGTCAGATCCGTGGCGTGACCTATTCGGCACCGCTGCGCGTGAAACTGCGTCTGGTGATCTACGAGCGTGAAGCGCCGGAAGGCACCGTAAAAGACATCAAAGAACAAGAAGTGTACATGGGTGAAATTCCACTCATGACCGACAACGGTACCTTTGTTATCAACGGTACTGAGCGTGTTATTGTTTCTCAGCTGCATCGTAGTCCTGGCGTGTTCTTTGACAGCGATAAGGGTAAGACGCACTCGTCTGGTAAAGTGCTGTATAACGCACGTATCATCCCTTACCGCGGTTCATGGCTCGACTTCGAATTCGACCCGAAAGACAACCTCTTCGTCCGTATTGACCGTCGCCGTAAGCTGCCGGCCAGTATCATTCTGCGCGCGCTGCACTACACCACTGAACAAATCCTTGATCTGTTCTTTGATAAAGTGGTGTATGAAATCCGCGATAACAAACTGCAGATGGAACTGGTGCCTGAGCGCCTGCGTGGTGAAACCGCCAGCTTCGATATCGAAGCCAATGGCACGGTCTACGTTGAGAAAGGTCGTCGCATCACTGCGCGTCATATTCGTCAGCTGGAAAAAGACGGTATTCAGCACATTGAAGTGCCAGTCGAATATATCGCTGGCAAAGTGGTCGCTAAAGACTACGTCGATCTGAACACCGGTGAACTGATCGTTCCTGCGAACATGGAACTTTCACTGGATCTGCTGGCTAAACTGAGCCAGTCAGGCCACAAACGCATTGAAACGCTGTTCACCAACGACCTGGATCACGGCCCATACATTTCAGAGACCCTGCGTGTTGACCCAACCAACGATCGCCTGAGCGCGCTGGTTGAGATCTACCGTATGATGCGTCCTGGTGAGCCGCCAACGCGCGAAGCTGCAGAGAACCTGTTCGAGAACCTGTTCTTCTCAGAAGATCGTTACGATCTGTCTGCAGTTGGCCGTATGAAGTTCAACCGTTCACTGCTGCGTGATGAAATCGAAGGTTCAGGTATCCTGAGCAAAGACGACATCATCGAAGTGATGAAGAAACTGATCGGCATCCGTAACGGTATTGGCGAAGTCGATGATATCGACCACCTCGGCAACCGTCGTATCCGTTCAGTCGGTGAGATGGCTGAGAACCAGTTCCGTGTGGGTCTGGTGCGTGTTGAGCGTGCTGTTAAAGAGCGTCTGTCTCTGGGCGACCTCGATACCCTGATGCCTCAGGACATGATCAACGCCAAGCCTATTTCGGCGGCGGTGAAAGAGTTCTTTGGTTCAAGCCAGCTGTCCCAGTTTATGGATCAGAACAACCCGTTGTCTGAGATCACGCATAAGCGTCGTATCTCTGCCCTGGGCCCAGGCGGTCTGACGCGTGAGCGTGCAGGCTTCGAAGTGCGTGACGTACACCCAACCCACTACGGTCGTGTATGCCCAATCGAAACGCCAGAAGGTCCGAACATCGGTCTGATCAACTCCCTTTCTGTTTATGCGCAGACTAACGAATACGGCTTCCTTGAGACTCCGTATCGTCGCGTGGTAGATGGCAAAGTGAGTGATGAAATTCATTACCTCTCTGCAATCGAAGAGGGTAACTACGTTATCGCTCAGGCGAACACCAACCTTGCTGAAGACGGTAGCTTTGTTGACGATCTCGTCACTTGCCGTAGCAAAGGTGAATCAAGCCTGTTCAGCCGTGACCAAGTTGACTACATGGACGTTTCGACCCAACAGGTCGTTTCAGTCGGTGCGTCACTGATTCCATTCCTGGAGCACGATGATGCTAACCGCGCCTTGATGGGTGCGAACATGCAACGTCAGGCAGTACCAACTCTGCGCGCTGATAAGCCGCTGGTCGGTACCGGTATGGAACGCGCAGTAGCGGTTGACTCCGGTGTAACTGCCGTAGCGAAACGTGGCGGTTCCGTTCAGTACGTTGATGCTTCTCGTATCGTTATCAAAGTTAACGAAGATGAGATGTATCCGGGCGAAGCGGGTATCGACATCTACAACCTGACCAAGTACACCCGTTCTAACCAGAACACCTGCATCAACCAGATGCCATGTGTGTCCCTGGGTGAGCCAATCGAACGTGGCGACGTGCTGGCAGATGGCCCGTCTACCGACCTCGGTGAACTGGCGCTGGGTCAGAACATGCGCGTGGCGTTCATGCCATGGAACGGTTACAACTTCGAAGACTCCATCCTCGTTTCTGAGCGTGTTGTCCAGGAAGACCGTTTCACCACTATCCACATCCAGGAACTGGCATGTGTGTCTCGTGACACCAAGCTGGGGCCAGAAGAGATCACCGCTGATATCCCGAACGTGGGTGAAGCTGCACTCTCCAAACTGGATGAATCCGGTATCGTGTATATCGGTGCGGAAGTGACCGGTGGTGACATTCTGGTCGGTAAAGTGACGCCGAAAGGTGAAACTCAGCTGACGCCAGAAGAGAAACTGCTGCGTGCGATCTTCGGTGAGAAAGCGTCTGACGTTAAAGACTCTTCTCTGCGTGTTCCTAACGGTGTTTCCGGTACGGTTATCGACGTTCAAGTCTTTACTCGCGATGGCGTAGAAAAAGACAAACGTGCGCTGGAAATCGAAGAGATGCAGCTGAAGCAGGCTAAGAAAGACCTGTCTGAAGAACTGCAGATCCTCGAAGCGGGCTTGTTCAGCCGTATTCAGGCGGTACTGATCTCGGGTGGTGTTGAAGCTGAGAAGCTGGACAAACTGCCACGTGAGCGCTGGTTGGAACTGGGCCTGACTGATGAAGAGAAGCAAAACTCTCTCGAGCAGCTGGCTGAGCAGTATGACGAGCTGAAGCACGAGTTTGAGAAAAAACTCGAAGCTAAACGTCGCAAAATCACTCAGGGCGATGACCTGGCACCAGGCGTGCTGAAAATCGTGAAAGTGTACCTGGCGGTTAAACGTCAGATCCAGCCTGGTGACAAGATGGCAGGTCGTCACGGTAACAAAGGTGTTATCTCTAAGATCAACCCGATCGAAGATATGCCTTACGATGAGAACGGCACGCCGGTCGACATCGTACTGAACCCGCTGGGCGTACCGTCACGTATGAACATCGGTCAGATCCTGGAAACCCACCTGGGTATGGCGGCTAAAGGCATTGGTGAGAAAATCAATGCGATGCTGAAGAAGCAGGAAGAAGTCGCCAAACTGCGTGAGTTCATCCAGCGTGCTTACGATCTGGGCACCGATGTGCGTCAGAAAGTCGATCTGAACACCTTCACTGACGACGAAGTTCTGCGTCTGGCTGAGAACCTGAAAAAAGGTATGCCAATCGCAACGCCAGTGTTTGATGGTGCGAAAGAGAGCGAGATCAAAGAGCTGCTGCAGCTCGGCGGCCTGCCTTCTTCCGGTCAGATCACTCTGTTCGACGGCCGTACCGGTGAGCAGTTTGAGCGTCAGGTAACCGTAGGTTACATGTACATGCTGAAACTGAACCACCTGGTCGACGACAAGATGCACGCCCGTTCAACTGGCTCGTACAGCCTTGTTACTCAGCAGCCGCTGGGTGGTAAAGCGCAGTTCGGTGGTCAGCGCTTCGGTGAGATGGAAGTGTGGGCACTGGAAGCATACGGTGCTGCTTATACCCTGCAGGAAATGCTGACCGTTAAGTCTGATGACGTGAATGGCCGTACGAAGATGTATAAAAACATCGTCGATGGCAACCATCAGATGGAACCGGGCATGCCGGAATCCTTCAACGTACTGTTGAAAGAGATCCGCTCGCTGGGTATCAACATCGAGCTGGAAGACGAGTAAGCACTCGTAAGTACTGGTTACGGGACGCGCACTTCGGTGTGCGTCCCTGAGAGTTCCACTCCGACGGGAGCTAATCCGTGAAAGACTTACTTAAGTTTCTGAAAGCGCAAACTAAGACCGAAGAGTTTGATGCGATCAAGATCGCTCTGGCTTCGCCAGATATGATCCGTTCATGGTCTTTTGGTGAAGTTAAAAAGCCAGAAACCATTAACTACCGTACCTTCAAGCCGGAGCGTGACGGTCTTTTCTGCGCCCGTATCTTTGGGCCGGTAAAAGATTACGAATGCCTGTGCGGTAAGTACAAGCGTTTAAAACATCGTGGCGTGATCTGTGAGAAGTGTGGCGTTGAAGTTACACAGACCAAGGTTCGTCGTGAGCGCATGGGCCACATTGAACTGGCTTCACCAACTGCGCACATTTGGTTCCTGAAATCACTGCCTTCGCGTATCGGCTTACTGCTGGATATGCCACTGCGTGATATCGAGCGCGTACTGTACTTCGAATCTTATGTTGTGATCGAAGGCGGTATGACCAACCTGGAAAAACGTCAGATTCTGACCGAAGAGCAGTACCTTGATGCGCTGGAAGAGTTCGGTGACGAATTCGACGCGAAGATGGGTGCGGAAGCTATCCAGGCGCTGCTGAAAAATATGGATCTGGAGCAAGAGTGCGAGCAGCTGCGTGAAGAGCTGAACGAAACCAACTCCGAGACCAAACGTAAAAAGCTGACCAAGCGTATCAAGCTGCTGGAAGCGTTCGTACAGTCTGGTAACAAGCCAGAGTGGATGATCCTGACCGTTCTGCCGGTTCTGCCGCCAGATCTGCGTCCGCTGGTACCGCTGGATGGTGGTCGTTTCGCTACGTCGGATCTGAACGATCTGTATCGTCGCGTCATCAACCGTAACAACCGTCTGAAGCGTCTGTTGGATCTGGCTGCGCCAGATATCATCGTACGTAACGAAAAACGTATGCTGCAGGAAGCGGTAGATGCCTTGCTGGATAACGGCCGTCGCGGTCGTGCCATCACTGGCTCTAACAAACGTCCTCTGAAATCTTTGGCCGACATGATCAAAGGTAAGCAGGGTCGTTTCCGTCAGAACCTGTTGGGTAAACGTGTTGACTACTCTGGCCGTTCTGTAATCACCGTAGGTCCATACCTGCGTCTGCATCAGTGTGGTCTGCCGAAGAAAATGGCACTGGAGCTGTTCAAGCCGTTCATCTACGGCAAGCTGGAGCTGCGTGGCCTCGCGACCACCATCAAAGCTGCTAAGAAGATGGTTGAGCGTGAAGAAGCTGTCGTTTGGGATATCCTGGACGAAGTGATCCGCGAACACCCAGTACTGCTGAACCGTGCACCAACCCTGCACCGTTTGGGTATCCAGGCATTCGAACCTGTTCTGATCGAAGGTAAAGCAATCCAGCTGCACCCGCTGGTTTGTGCGGCATATAACGCCGACTTCGATGGTGACCAGATGGCAGTTCACGTACCGCTGACGCTGGAAGCTCAGCTGGAAGCACGTGCTCTGATGATGTCTACCAACAACATCCTGTCACCTGCGAACGGCGAGCCAATCATCGTTCCTTCTCAGGACGTTGTACTGGGTCTGTACTACATGACCCGTGACAAAGTGAATGCGCGCGGCGAAGGCATGGTGCTGACTGGCCCGAAAGAAGCTGAGCGTGTTTATCGCGCTGGCCTGGCCGAGTTGCATGCTCGCGTTAAAGTGCGTATCACCGAGTACAGCAAAAACGAACAAGAAGAGTTCGTCGCGAAAACCAGCTTAATCGACACCACCATTGGTCGTGCGATTCTGTGGATGATCGTGCCGAAAGGTCTGCCTTACTCCATCGTCAACCAGGCGCTGGGTAAGAAAGCTATCTCTAAGATGCTGAACACCTGTTACCGCATCCTGGGCCTGAAGCCGACCGTTATCTTCGCTGACCAGACCATGTATACCGGCTTTGCTTACGCAGCCCGTTCAGGTGCCTCTGTAGGTATCGACGACATGGTGATCCCTGCTAAGAAAGCGGAAATCGTGGCAGAAGCAGAAGCGGAAGTTGCTGAGATTCAGGAACAGTTCCAGTCTGGTCTGGTTACTGCTGGCGAACGTTACAACAAAGTCATCGATATCTGGGCCGCAGCAAACGAACGCGTTTCCAAGGCGATGATGGACAACCTGCAAACCGAAACCGTGATCAACCGTCACGGCGAAGAAGAGCAGCAAGTCTCGTTCAACAGCATCTACATGATGGCCGACTCCGGTGCGCGTGGTTCTGCTGCACAGATTCGTCAGCTGGCCGGTATGCGTGGTCTGATGGCTAAGCCAGATGGCTCAATCATCGAAACGCCAATCACCGCGAACTTCCGCGAAGGTCTGAACGTACTCCAGTACTTCATCTCGACGCACGGTGCGCGTAAAGGTCTTGCGGATACCGCACTGAAAACCGCTAACTCCGGTTATCTGACGCGTCGTCTGGTAGACGTTGCGCAGGACCTGGTGGTTACCGAAGACGACTGTGGTACTTTCGAAGGCATCATGATGACTCCGGTTATCGAAGGTGGCGACGTTAAAGAACCACTGCGTGAGCGTGTACTGGGTCGTGTGACTGCTGAAGACGTACTGAAACCAGGTACTGCTGACATCCTGATCCCGCGTAACACGCTGATCGATGAGCACTGGTGTGATGTGATCGAACTCAACTCAGTTGATGCGATCAAAGTGCGTTCTGTTGTTGGTTGTGAAACCGACTTTGGTGTGTGTGCACACTGCTACGGTCGCGACCTGGCACGTGGTCACATCATCAACAAAGGTGAGGCCATCGGCGTTATCGCAGCACAGTCCATCGGTGAGCCGGGTACACAGCTGACGATGCGTACGTTCCACATCGGTGGTGCGGCATCTCGTGCGGCTGCTGAATCCAGCATCCAGGTGAAGAACAAAGGTACTATTAAGCTGACCAACGCGAAGTCTGTAACCAACTCCTCCGGGAAACTGGTTATCGTCTCTCGTAACGTTGAGCTGAAGATGATCGATGAATTCGGTCGTACCAAAGAGAGCTATAAAGTCCCTTACGGCGCGATGATGGCTAAAGGTGATGGTGAGCAGGTTGCAGCGGGCGAGACCGTAGCAAACTGGGATCCGCACACCATGCCTGTTATCACCGAAGTGGGCGGTTTCATTCGCTTCACTGACATGATCGATGGTCAGACGATTACTCGTCAGACTGATGACTTGACTGGTCTGTCATCGCTGGTGGTTCTGGATTCTGCAGAACGTACTGCGGGCGGTAAAGATCTGCGTCCTGCGCTGAAAATTGTTGATGCCAACGGAAATGATGTTCTGATTCCAGGTACCGACATGCCAGCTCAGTACTTCCTGCCGGGCAAAGCGATTGTTCAGTTGGAAGATGGCGTTAAGATCAGTGCGGGTGACACCCTGTCTCGTGTACCTCAGGAATCTGGCGGTACCAAGGACATCACCGGTGGTCTGCCACGCGTTGCTGACCTGTTCGAAGCGCGTCGTCCGAAAGAGCCAGCAATTCTGGCCGAGATCAGCGGTATTATCTCGTTCGGTAAAGAGACCAAAGGCAAGCGTCGTCTGGTGATTACACCGGTTGATGGTAGCGATCCGTACGAAGAGATGATTCCGAAATGGCGTCAGCTGAACGTATTCGAAGGTGAGCGTGTAGAACGTGGTGACGTTGTTTCTGACGGCCCAGAGTCTCCACACGACATCCTGCGTCTGCGTGGCGTCCATGCTGTGACCCGTTACATCACTAACGAAGTGCAGGAAGTTTACCGTCTGCAAGGCGTTAAGATTAACGATAAACACATCGAAGTCATCGTGCGTCAGATGCTGCGTAAAGCAACCATCGCCAGCGCGGGCAGCACCGAGTTCCTGGAAGGTGAGCAGGCTGAATACTCTCGCATCAAGATCGCTAACCGCGACCTCGAAGCGAACGGCAAAATTGGCGCAACCTTTATGCGCGATCTGCTGGGTATCACCAAAGCTTCTCTGGCAACCGAATCGTTCATCTCTGCAGCATCGTTCCAGGAGACCACACGTGTCCTGACTGAAGCAGCAGTAGCAGGCAAGCGTGATGAACTGCGCGGCCTGAAAGAGAACGTGATCGTGGGTCGTTTGATCCCGGCCGGTACCGGTTATGCTTACCATCAGGATCGTATGCGTCGCCGTTCTGTAGGTGAAGCACCGGTTGCACCGCAGGTGACTGCGGATGAAGCCTCTGCGAGCCTGGCTGAACTGCTGAACGCCGGTCTTGGCGGTAGCGACGACGAATAATCGTCTGCGAAGCTGACCCATAAAAAACCCTGCCTCGGCAGGGTTTTTTTTCGTTTTTAATCAGCCCTTACGGCAGATATCGTGGCGGGTCAGGCCAATGTCGCGCAGTTGTGCATCGCTTAAGTGAGACAGAATTTTGCGAGTCTCACGGCGGGCGCGCCATCTTTTGATGGCACGTCCCGTGCCGCGAACCATATCCAATAGCGTTACATCAAAGGGTTTTGCTGCGCGGTTTTGATCGAATTCCATAATAAATGCCCTCAGTCAGTTGTCTGAGTGGTATTGTCCAGTTCCTGTGCATTTCAATACAGATTCAAAAATCACTTATTATTAACATACAGATTGCGCATGATAGGATCTGAATGGTAAAAAAAAGGATGATCTGTACTGATTTAGATTCAGTGAACTCGAGGGGAATCATACGATGACGCGTTACCAACATCTGGCTTGCTTGCTCTCAGACAGGATTGAGCAGGGACTCTACCGTAGCGGCGAGCGCTTACCCTCAGTGCGCACACTGAGTATTGAACACGGTGTGAGCATCAGTACCGTGCAGCAGGCGTATCACCTGCTAGAAGAGAAACAGCTTATTGTGCCGCAGCCGCGCTCTGGCTATTTCGTTGCGACGCGCAAAGCCACGCCTCCTGTTCCTGCGTTAACCCGCCCCGTACAACGCCCCGTCGAGATCACCCAGTGGGAATCGGTGCTGGAATTATTAAGCAGCCGCAACAGCGGTAACGTGCTGCAATTAGGTAGCGGCATGCCAGACCTTACCCAGCCGACATTGAAGCCATTATGGAAAATTCAGAGCCGAATGGCGCAGAAGCAGGATCTTGACCAGCTCAATTATGACAGTCTGTTAGGCGTTGCGGCCTTGCGTGAGCAGGTCGCACGCTTAACTATCGATAGCGGTTGTCAGCTCACCGCAGAGGATATTGTGATCACCACGGGCTGCCATGAAGCGCTGTCCGTGTCGATTCGTGCGGTGTGTGAACCGGGTGATATTATCGCCGTTGAATCTCCGACATTTCATGGCACGATGCAGACCCTGCGCGGGCTTGGTATCCGTGCCATTGAAATCCCTACCGATTCGGTGACGGGCATTAGCCTTGAAGCTCTGGAGTTGGCATTCGAGCAGTGGCCCATTAAAGCCGTGGTAGTAGTGCCAAATTGCAATAATCCACTCGGATTTATCATGCCCGAGGCGCGCAAGCGTGCGCTGCTGGCACTGGCACAGCGCTTTGATGCCGCGATTATTGAAGACGATGTTTACGGTGAATTGGCATGGGAGTATCCACGTCCCATTACCATTAAATCTTTGGATATGGATGGCAGGGTGTTGTTGTGTAGTTCATTCTCTAAGACGCTGGCTCCCGGGTTACGTGTTGGCTGGGTGGCACCTGGACGCTATCGCGATCGCGTCTTGCATATGAAATATATCGGCACGGGTTCAACAGCCACACAGCCGCAACATGCGGTGGCCGAATTTATTCGTCTTGGTCACTATGGGCCGCATTTACGCCGGATGCGCCAGATATATCAACGTAACTACGAGACTTTTAGCTGCTGGGTACGCCACTATTTCCCGTGCGGTATCTGTGTCTCGCGTCCGCAGGGCAGCTTCCTGATGTGGATTGAGTTACCTGAAGCGTTTGATGCGGTTCGGCTTAACACCGAACTTCGCACGTTGAACATTCAGGTCGCTGTCGGATCGCTGTTTTCTGCCTCGGGCAAATATCGTAACTGCTTGCGCCTGAATTATGGGTTGCCCATCAATGAGCATACAGAACAGGCCATCGCCCAACTTGGCGCTGCGGTGGAGCAGGCCATGCATGGCTGTCATATCGAAACGGAACCCGCTTCATCCCTGACTGATTAAAGTGGAAAGGCAGGGCTGGAGAGAGAGGTAGACCAGCCCTGGCCCACTGCCAGCGACAGCGGGCAGGCACACTTTATCCTGACCGGAAAAACACGCTAGCCCGCAGGAAGCGGACTGCGCGTGAGGTTCCAGCCAAATTACCCTGATTGCAGAACGTTACAACGCTTCTGCGGGCTGGGTTCCAGCTTCAACCAGTGCCAGCAGCTCCTGTGTCGCCTGACGCCAGTCTGCCGCCTGAGTAATGGCGCTCACCACGGCAACGCTTCCAACGCCAGTGGCCAAAACTTCAGGTACGCGCGCAAGGGATATACCGCCAATCGCCACAGTCGGTATATCCTGCAACCGCGCCATGTGGCGTTTCAATTCTACGACGCCCTGAGGTTCCGAAGGCATATCTTTGGTTTGTGTGGGATAAATATGCCCCAATGCAATGTAGGAAGGACGCAGCGCCAGCGCGCGGTCTAACTCGGCATCATCATGAGTCGATAACCCAAGACGCAAACCTGCCTGGCGGATAGCGTCCAGATTAGCCACGTCCAAATCTTCCTGACCAAGATGCACGCCATAGGCGTTATATTTGATCGCTAATCGCCAGTAATCGTTGATAAACAGGCGTGCACGATACTGCTTGCCCAGCGCAATTGCCTCGCGCACTGCGTCTTCTACTTCATGATCCTGGCAATCTTTGATGCGCAACTGGATGGTGCGAACGCCAGCCTCCAGTAAGCGTGCAATCCACTCTACGCTATCAACAACAGGGTACAGCCCCAGTTTCGGGGCCGTGGCTGGAAAGGCATCGGTCATACTTTTTCCTCTTTAAGGGCATCGGCGGCGTGATAAAGCTCGCCACCACGACTGCGGAAGGCATCCGACATCTGCGCCATGCCAATTTCAATGGGCTGGACTTCTGCATGCTGGCGAGCAGCATATTCGCGCACTTCCTGGGTAATTTTCATCGAACAGAATTTTGGACCGCACATTGAGCAGAAGTGAGCCACTTTGCCCGATTCCTGCGGCAATGTCTCATCGTGATAAGCGCGTGCCGTATGCGGATCGAGCGCCAGATTGAACTGATCCTCCCAACGGAATTCAAAGCGTGCTTTCGACATGGCGTTATCACGGATCTGAGCGCCGGGATGGCCCTTAGCCAGATCGGCTGCATGCGCGGCGATCTTGTAGGTAATCAGACCCTGCTTAACATCTTCTTTATTCGGCAAACCGAGGTGCTCTTTCGGTGTGACGTAGCACAGCATGGCGCAGCCAAACCAACCAATCATCGCGGCACCAATGCCGGAGGTAAAATGATCGTACCCGGGGGCGATATCGGTGGTCAGTGGGCCAAGCGTGTAAAACGGCGCTTCGTGACAGTGCTCTAACTGTTCGGTCATGTTGCGGCGGATCATCTGCATTGGCACATGGCCTGGACCTTCAATCATCACTTGCACATCGTATTCCCAGGCAACTTTGGTCAGCTCACCTAGCGTGTGCAATTCGGCAAACTGGGCTTCATCGTTGGCGTCCTGAATTGATCCCGGACGCAGGCCATCACCGAGTGAGAGCGCGACATCATAGGCAGCGCAGATTTCACAGATCTCGCGGAAATGCAGATAGAGGAAACTCTCTTGATGATGTGACAGGCACCACTTCGCCATGATCGAACCACCACGCGAGACAATACCGGTCAGACGTTTAGCCGTCATCGGCACATAGCGCAGCAGCACACCGGCGTGAATAGTGAAATAATCCACCCCCTGTTCTGCTTGTTCAAGCAGAGTATCGCGGAAGATCTCCCAGTTAAGGTCCTCCGCCACGCCGTTCACTTTCTCCAGTGCCTGATAAATGGGCACAGTGCCAATCGGCACCGGGCTGTTTCGCAAAATCCACTCGCGCGTTTCATGGATATAGCGGCCTGTGGAGAGGTCCATCACGGTATCCGCCCCCCAGCGTGTTGACCACACCAGTTTCTCCACTTCCTCTTCGATCGATGAGCTCACCGCTGAGTTGCCTATATTGGCGTTCACCTTCACCAGAAAGTTACGGCCAATGATCATCGGCTCGGATTCGGGGTGATTAATATTGGAGGGTATGATAGCGCGGCCGCTGGCAACTTCCTGGCGCACAAATTCGGCGGTGATGTTTTCCGGCAGATTGGCACCAAAACTGTGGCCCGGGTGCTGTTGCAGTAGCACTTCACCACGAATACGTTCGCGGCCCATGTTTTCTCGCACCGCAATAAATTCCATCTCGGGTGTAATAATGCCCTGACGTGCGTAATGCAGCTGTGTGACGCAGCGGCCAGCTTTGGCACGACGCGGCTGCGGTAACTGCTCGAAGCGCAGGTGATCCAGCCCTTCATCGGCTAAGCGTTGCTGAGTGTATTGCGAACTCAACTGGTGGATCGCTTCGCTGTCATCGCGTTCAGCAATCCAGTTTTCACGCAATCGGTCTAATCCCCGATGCACATCAATGGTGGCCGCAGGGTCGCCATAAGCACCTGCCGTGTCATATACCGGCACTGGTTCGTTGCGCTCATACTGTGGATTCTCTTTTGTGCCACCGATGTGTGTAGGGCTAAGCTGGATTTCGCGCATCGGCACACGGATATCCGCTCGGCTGCCGGTGATCCAGATACGTTTGGATTGGGGGAAAGCAGTGCCCTGCAGCGAATCGATAAATTCCTGCGCTTGTGCACGTTGTTCACGACGAGAAGTTTTAGCAACAGACATAGCAAATTTCCTGAATTAAGGGGAAGTTGCTTGTCCAGAGTTCGGAAGGAGTAACAGGGACGATGCCGGGCGCCAACACGCATCGCTCTGTGAATGTCTACTCTTGTTCCCTTCGCAGGTACTAACCTGATCAGGTTCCGCGGATCCCGAATAAACGGTCTCAGCCCCTTAGGGCACTCCGACAAGGTTGAATTTTACGATATAAGCTACTTTGCTGGCCATTTCACGCCAGGGCAGTGCTCGTGTCCGTCACGTACTACGTGTACGCTCCGGCCACTGCGCGCTGTCCGAGCGTGAACTGGCTGCGCACGCTACGCTTATATCGCAAAATTTGACTCTAGATTGCTTTAAAGAGACGCATAAAAACGTGAATAGGCCTCAATAAAAAAGCCCATTCAGCATAAGAGGGCTTTTTCGGAATAACAAGTTTTTTACATGGGGCCGAAGTTAAGCGGGGCGAGCCATGCTGCTTTCATTGGCGACCGGTGGGCGCGCCAGCTGGTTATCCCAGGCGAGTTGCACCAGCTTATCTTCCAGCGTGAAGCGCGACTCCAGCACTTCACCCACTTCGGATAACGCCTTCTGGAATTCTACGCAGTTATCGTCGTTGATGGCCTGCTGCAGATGGCTGTCATACAGTTGCATCATGCGATCGGTATTCGCTTCCAGAGCGGGATAGAGTTGGGCTGCCGCAATGAGTGGGCTATCGCCCTCCATCTCACTGATAATGCGTTCATAAATACTGAAATGACCGGTTGAGAGGTAATCAACCAGGCCGTGACAAAACGCATCCAGCGCCTGTTCATCCAGGGCACTGAGCGCCTCTTTGTTTGGCTTGATGCCAATTAATGCGTAATAGCTGACAAGCAACTGTCGGCGCGCGCGCAGCCACGCATCAACGAGTTCATTACCGCCACTTACACGCCTGGCCAGGTCATCTAACTGGGTAAGCATATGGGGCTCCGGGTGAGTTATAGTTATCCATTCCACACTTAACATCAGGATTTCAGCGTGCCATTTGACGCTAAGGACAACGAATAAGATGCAACGTGAGATCTCAAGCGTAGACGCTGGCTGGTGGATTGTCAGCCATGAACATAAACTTTGGTTACCGCAAGGTGAACTGCCGCATGGCTTATCCGGCGATTTTGGCCTGACTGGAAAAACCGCGATTTTGATTGGCGAATGGCAGGCGGAGAATGTCTGGCTGATATGTGAATCACGACCTGACAATATGGGCTCTGTTCGCCAGCTTATCGACGAAGATGTTGGGCTTTTTCAGATGGTTGGACGTGGAGTTCAACTCGCCGAATTCTACCGCTCACACCGCTGGTGTGGCTACTGCGGCCACGAAATGCACCTCAGTAAACGCGAATTTGCCTGCCTGTGTCACCATTGCCGCGAGCGCTATTACCCGCAAATTGCACCGTGCATCATCGTAGCGATTCGCCGGGGGGAGGAGATTCTGCTGGCCAACCATGCGCGCCATCGCAACAGCATTTACACAGTATTAGCTGGCTTTGTTGAGGTCGGGGAGACGCTGGAGCAGGCCGTCGCGCGTGAAGTGATGGAAGAGAGCAACGTCCGGGTTAAAAATGTCCGCTACGTCACCTCGCAGCCCTGGCCGTTCCCGCATTCATTAATGATGGCGTTTATGGCCGAATATGAGGGCGGTGAGTTGCAGCATGATGGCAAAGAGTTGCTGGATGCCGGCTGGTATCGCTATGACGATTTGCCCTTGTTACCGCCACCGGGCACGGTGGCACGGCGGTTGATTGAAGATACCGTTGCCCTGTGTCGCGCCAGCGCGCCGTGAAAATGCTACACTGGCGGCCTTAGCATGAGAGAGCCCATTATGAGTGAACTGAAGAACGATCGTTATCTGCGTGCCCTGTTACGTCAGCCGGTGGATGTCACCCCTGTATGGATGATGCGACAAGCCGGGCGTTATTTGCCGGAGTACAAAGCCACGCGTGCTGAAGCCGGTGATTTTATGTCGCTGTGTAAGAATGCGGAGCTGGCGTGCGAAGTCACCCTGCAGCCGCTGCGTCGTTATGCGCTGGATGCCGCGATCCTCTTCAGCGATATCCTGACGATTCCTGATGCGATGGGGCTGGGGCTCTATTTTGAAACGGGCGAAGGTCCGCGCTTCTCAAATCCTATTACCTGCCGTGCAGATGTCGACAAGCTACCGATCCCGGATCCGGAAGATGAGCTGGGTTATGTGATGAATGCGGTGCGTACCATTCGCCATAACCTGAAAGGCGAAGTGCCTTTGATCGGTTTCTCTGGCAGCCCATGGACGCTGGCGACCTACATGGTTGAAGGCGGCAGCAGCAAAGCGTTCACCAAAATTAAAAAGATGATGTATGCCGAGCCGCAAACCCTGCACAAGCTGCTGGATAAGCTGGCTGACAGTGTCATCCATTACCTGAACGCCCAGATCAAAGCCGGTGCACAGTCGATTATGGTCTTCGACACCTGGGGCGGCGTGCTGACTGGCCGCGATTACCGTGAGTTTTCACTCTACTATATGCACAAAATCGTCGATAGCGTGCTGCACGAGAACGAAGGTCGCCGTGTGCCGATTACGCTGTTCACCAAAGGTGGTGGTCAGTGGCTGGAAGCTATCGCAGCGACCGGATGTGATGCGCTGGGACTGGACTGGAGCACCGATATCGCCGATGCGCGTCGTCGCGTGGGTGACAAAGTTGCGTTGCAGGGCAACATGGATCCTTCCATGCTGTATGCGCCTCCGGCACGTATCGAGCAGGAAGTGGCCACTATCCTTGAAGGCTTTGGCACGGGTGAAGGGCATGTCTTCAACCTGGGCCATGGCATTCATCAGGATGTGCCGCCAGAGCACGCCGGTGCATTCGTCGAAGCCGTACATCGTCTGTCTCGCCCTTATCATCAGGGTTAAGCATGGATTTAGCCGCGCTGCGGGCTGAACAGTTACAACGCGCTGCTAACGTGGTGCGGCAGGATGATTTCGACGTCCTGCCGCCTCGTTTTATCGCCGGTGCGGACGTCGGTTTTGAACAGGAAGGTGACATCACGCGTGCGGCACTGGTGGTATTAGAATATCCCTCATTGCAACTCGTGGAGCACCGTATAGCACGCCTCGCGACCACCATGCCTTACATCCCGGGTTTCTTATCGTTTCGCGAAGTCCCCGCACTGCTTGCAGCCTGGCAGCAGCTCACACACCAACCCGATCTTTTATTTGTTGATGGTCATGGTATTGCCCATCCCCGTCGCCTCGGCGTGGCTGCGCATTTTGGCTCGCTGGTGGATGTTCCAACCATTGGCGTGGCGAAAAAACGGCTCTGCGGGCGTTTTACCGAATTGGATGCTGAACCGGGGAGCCGCCAGCCACTGATGGATAAAGGCGAACAAATTGGTTGGGTGTGGCGCAGTAAAGCGCGCTGCAACCCTTTGTTCGTCTCAACCGGGCATCGTGTCAGTATGGACAGCGCACTGAATTGGGTGGAGAAATGTACCGCGGGCTATCGTTTGCCCGAGCCTACACGCTGGGCCGATGCGGTTGCTTCGGGGCGTCCTGCGTTTCTGCGTTGGCAAAATGCGCGTTAACGCTGTTTGCGCGCGGCTTTTGCGGTACACTGCCGCCAGCTAACCTATTGAGAGTAAGTTTGATGTTACAGAACCCCGTCCATTTGCGTCTGGCGAAGCTGGAAAGCTGGCAGCATATGACCTTTATGGCCTGTCTGTGCGAGCGGATGTTCCCCAATTATTGGGCCTTCTGTCAGCAGACTGAATTCGCCGATCCGCAACTCTATCGTCGCATCCTTGACCTTATCTGGGAAAGCCTGACGGTCAAAGACGCCAAAATTAACTTCGATAGCCAACTGGAGAAGCTGGAGTCTGCGATTCCGAATGGCGATGATTTTGATATCTATGGTGTCCACCCAGCAATCGATGCCTGTGTTGCGTTGAGCGAAGTTGTGCATGCACAACTCAGCGGCGAAACTCTGGAGCACGCAATCGAAGTCAGTCGCACCTCGATCACCACCGTCGCTATCCTTGAAATGACGCAGGCCGGTCGTGAAATGACCGATGAAGAGCTGCGTGAAAATCAGGCGGTGATTGATGAATGGGATCTGCAGTGGGAGATTTTCCGTCTGCTGGCAGACTGCGAAGAGCGCGACCTTGAGCTGATTAAAGGGTTACGTTCTGACCTGCGCGAAGCGGGAATCAGTAACATCGGTATACTTTTTCAGCAACAAGGCGATAAAACGTGACTTCAGGCCTGAATTACCGCGCCTGGAGGCTTCACATCAGCCCCCTGTCTGGTCTACATTTGGGGGGCTGAAAATTGTGGCTATCTTTGCGTGCAGGTTGAAGAGTGCCAGAATATGGCTTTTCCCTCGCACTCGTTGCTTAGCAAGCGATAAATACACTTTAAGGATAACTTATGAACAAGACTCAACTGATTGATGTGATCGCAGAGAAAGCTGACCTGTCAAAAACCCAGGCTAAAGCTGCGCTGGAATCTACCCTGGCTGCGATCACTGAGTCTCTGAAAGAAGGTGATGCTGTACAACTGGTTGGTTTTGGTACTTTTAAAGTGAACCACCGCGCTGAGCGTACCGGTCGCAACCCACAGACTGGTAAAGAGATCAAAATCGCGGCAGCTAACGTGCCAGCGTTCGTCTCTGGTAAAGCTCTGAAAGACGCTGTTAAGTAAGTTTTCCGCATCGCGGTTTAAGCTTTAAAAGAGGGGCGACACGCCCCTTTTTGTTATTGGGGCCTGTCATGCTGAACACGATTACTCAGCGCGTCTGCGCCCTGTTACTCGGTGCGCTGCTCGCGGGCTGTAGTTCCACCTCTGATCTCCCTGCCTTTACGGCAAGTGGCTATCTGGCCGATCGTGGCACTGTGCGCATCTGGCGCAAGAACAGTGACCATCAGGCTGTCCATCTTCGCACTGTTTATACCCCTTTCAATGGCGATGCCATGGAAACCACTGACTACAACTGGCAACAGAACCACCTGATCAGCGTTGAGCGCATTGTGGCGGGTGAGCAACCCGATGACGTGACGCTGCGTTTTGACCATCTGGGCAATCTTAATTTTATGCAGCGTCAGCTGGCCGGCCGTCGTGAAGCGGTAAGTGGTGATACGGTTGAGCTCTATCGTTTCGACGCGCAACGTATGCTGGAGCAAAGTAATGCGTTGCTGAGTGGCCGTGTATTACTGAAGCAGGGGCATTGGCTGGGCGCTACGCAGGTGCGCGATTGTGATGGCAAAGTGGTGAATGCACCCTTTGATAGCGGAATCATTGCCACGCTATCTCAGCAGCAGCAAAACCAGCCACAGTCGTTGATGGTGTCATGGTTGGAGGCACCTGAAGGCGTGCAGTTGTTGCGGGCGACGCCAGAGGATGAGTGTAGCTGGCAGCCGAAAGAGAGTGATTTCTGAGTTGGGAAAAAACAAGGGGCGCAGAGCGCGCCCCTTGATAATTACTTGCGATTAATCGCGCGGTAACCAATATCTTTACGGCAGAAGCTGCCTTCCCAGGAAATATGTTTCGCCAGCGCATAGGCATTCTTCTGCGCGGCAGCCACATCTTCGCCCAGGGCAGTGACGCACAGCACGCGTCCACCGTTGGTGACCACCACATCATCTTTCATCGTGGTGCCCGCGTGGAACACTTTACCGTCCGGCACTTCTTCCAGCGGCAGACCGTGGATTTGATCACCGGTGTTGTAATCCGCGGGATAGCCGCCAGCCGCCAGCACGACACCCAGCGATGGGCGTGGATCCCACTGCGAGGTCTGCTTATCGAGTTTGCCATCCACTGCGGCCAGGCACAGCTCAACCAGATCTGACTGCAGACGCAGCATGATCGGCTGGGTTTCTGGATCGCCAAAGCGGCAGTTGAACTCGATCACTTTCGGCTGACCGGCTTTATCGATCATCAGGCCGGCATATAGGAAGCCGGTATAGGTGTTGCCTTCCGCTTTCATGCCGTTAACGGTTGGCCAGATAATCTGGTCCATCACACGCTGGTGGATCTCATCGGTGACAACCGGGGCTGGCGAGTAAGCGCCCATGCCTCCGGTATTTGGGCCGGTATCACCATCGCCTACACGTTTATGATCCTGGCTGGTGGCCATGGGTAACACGTTGTCGCCATCCACCATCACGATAAAACTGGCTTCTTCGCCGTCGAGGAACTCTTCAATGACGATACGATGGCCTGCATCGCCGAAAGCGTTACCTGCCAGCATGTCCTGCACTGCAGCTTCCGCTTCAGCCAGTTCCATCGCGACGATAACCCCTTTACCGGCTGCCAGACCATCCGCTTTAATCACGATCGGTGCGCCTTTCTCACGCAGGTAAGCCAGCGCGGGCTCAACTTCCGTAAAGTTCTGGTATTCAGCGGTAGGGATCTGCTGGCGTGCCAGGAAATCTTTGGTGAAGGCTTTTGATCCTTCCAGCTGTGCAGCCGCCTGCGTTGGGCCAAAGATTTTCAGACCCGCTGCACGGAACGCATCGACCACGCCAATCACCAGCGGCGCTTCTGGGCCTACGATGGTCAGATCGATCTTCTCTTTCTGAGCAAAGGCTAACAGTGCAGGAACGTCAGTGGCGCTGATCGCCACGTTCTGCAGTGCAGGTTCCAGTGCGGTACCCGCGTTGCCCGGTGCAACAAAGACCGTTTCGGCCAGCGGTGACTGTGCTGCTTTCCATGCCAACGCGTGTTCACGTCCACCATTACCAATCACTAAAATTTTCATCTATACGGCTCCAGGCTATTAATGGCGGAAGTGACGCATGTCGGTGAAGATCATCGCAATACCGTGCTCATCAGCGGCGGCAATCACTTCATCATCACGGATAGAACCACCTGGTTGAATCACACAGCTGATACCTACAGCAGCCGCTGCGTCGATACCATCGCGGAACGGGAAGAAAGCATCAGACGCCATGGCTGAACCTTTCACTTCTAAACCTTCGTCGCCTGCTTTGATACCGGCAATTTTGGCAGAATAAACGCGGCTCATCTGTCCGGCGCCTATGCCGATAGTCATATTGTCACGTGCGTAGACAATGGCGTTGGATTTCACGAACTTGGCTACTTTCCAGCAGAACAGCGCATCACGCAGTTCCTGCTCGCTTGGCTGGCGCTTAGTCACGACTCGCAGCTGACTGGCATCAACCATACCGAGATCACGATCCTGAACCAGCAGGCCGCCATTAACACGCTTGAAGTCCAGTGCAGCAACACGGCCCTGCCACTGGCCACAAACCAGCACGCGAACGTTCTGTTTTGCTGCGGTAACTTTAAGTGCCGCTTCGCTGGCTGAAGGGGCAATGATCACTTCGACAAACTGACGGCTGATGATCGCCTGGGCAGTGGCTTCATCCAATTCACGGTTGAAAGCGATGATGCCGCCAAAAGCAGAAGTTGGATCAGTTTTGTAAGCGCGCTCATAGGCGTCAAGAATCGAACCGCCCACTGCCACACCACACGGGTTAGCATGCTTAACGATCACGCAAGCGGCTTCATCAAACTCTTTCACACACTCAAGTGCGGCATCGGTATCCGCGATGTTGTTGTAAGAGAGCGCCTTGCCCTGTACCTGCTGTGCAGTCGCAACAGAAGCTTCTGCCACATTCTCTTCTATATAGAAGGCAGCGTCCTGATGGCTGTTCTCGCCGTAACGCATATCCTGCTTCTTGATGAAGTTGAGGTTCAGCGTTCGTGGGAAGCGGCCGGCAGGCTCTTTGCTGTCGCTATGATAAGCCGGTACCAGGCTGCCAAAGTAGTTGGCAATCATGCTGTCGTAGGCTGCGGTGTGTTCGAAGGCTTTGATCGCCAGATCGAAACGGGTGTCCAGCGTCAGGGAGTTTTCGTTGGCGTCCAGCTCGGCGATGATGGCCTCGTAGTCGCTGCTCTTCACCACGATTGCCACATCTTTGTGGTTCTTCGCAGCGGAGCGCACCATGGTTGGGCCACCGATATCGATATTCTCTACCGCGTCTGCCAGTGAGCAATCGGGTTTGGCAACGGTTTGAGCGAAGGGATAAAGGTTTACCACCACCATATCGATAGGGTTGATCGCGTGCTCGGCCATGATCGCATCATCGGTGCCGCGACGGCCCAGAATACCGCCATGCACTTTCGGGTGCAGCGTTTTGACGCGTCCATCCATCATTTCCGGGAAACCGGTGTAGTCAGAGACTTCGGTGACGGGCAGGCCCGCATCTGCCAGCAGGCGAGCAGTACCACCTGTGGAGAGCAGCTCAACACCACGGCTGGAGAGTGCCTGAGCAAATTCGAGGATACCGGCTTTATCAGAAACACTGAGAAGAGCGCGGCGTACTGGACGACGTTGTTGCATGGTGGTTTTATCCCTTGGCTTTGTTTCGCATAAATAAGAGCGTTACATCAAGCTTAGCGCTTCTCTTATATATAGAAGAGAGTACTTGCTTCATGTAACGCCCCAAAAGGGGCATCCTTGACGTCGCCGGGCATTGTAGCGAAAACGTTTGCGCGATGCTCGCCTAAATTCATTTGTGCAGATGAATGTGGATAACACTGTGTGTAAGTGGGTATAAGGCGGGGTTTTGCTGTGGAATGCAGCGAACGGTTGTTTTTATTGAATTTAGCGGTTGCGCGCTGCGAACAACTCCCTATAATGCGCATCCATCGAAACGGCACAACGGTTTACGAAGTGCGGTGTTGACAGGAAGCTTCGCTAAGAACTTCCGCCAGAGAAAAAATGCTGAAAAAAGTGTTTGACTCTGAAGGAGGAAAGCGTAATATACGCCACCTCGCAACAGCAGCTTAAGGCGCTGATTGCACCGCTCTTTAACAATTTATCAGACAATCTGTGTGGGCACTCGCAGGATTGATATCAACGTCTCCGGACGTAAAA
>NZ_JASGBX010000026.1:0-31465 GCF_030053335.1 Pantoea sp. EABMAA-21 | reverse complement strand
TGGAGCGGGAAACGAGACTCGAACTCGCGACCCCGACCTTGGCAAGGTCGTGCTCTACCAACTGAGCTATTCCCGCATAATCTTCGTCTTTCAATTTGCTGCCGCGTTAGCTTCCTTCACTCACACAGGTCACTTTCTGACGTAAGCTCTCTGTGATTCGTTCAGTTGCTGCCTTGCCGCAAACCGAAATACTTGATTCTGGAACTTCGTGTTACTGCTGCGCACCGTAATAAATTCTTCACCGGTACGGGGTGCGCATTATACGAGAAATCCTTTCAGTCGCAAGAGTCTAAAAGCAAAATTTTGCGCTTTCAGTGCGTTTGCTGATTTAATCAGCAACCTGATGATTTCCTGCGCACCCTTAGGCGATTAAAGTTGCAAGAAGTGTTCGCGGTAGTAGGCCAACTCGGCAACGGACTCGCGGATATCATCCAGCGCCTGGTGACTGCCCGCTTTTTTGAAGCCCGGCAGGATATCGGGTTTCCAGCGACGCGCCAGTTCTTTCAGCGTGCTGACATCCAGATAACGGTAGTGGAAGTAGGCTTCCAGCTCCGGCATGTATTTAAACAGGAAGCGACGATCCTGGCCAATGCTGTTGCCGCAAATCGGAGAAGTGTTAGCCGGAACCCACTGCTTGAGAAATTCGATGGTCGCCAGCTCTGCAGCACGGTCGTCGTATTGGCTGGCTTTCACACGTTCTACCAGGCCACTGTTGGTGTGCGTACGCACATTCCACTCATCCATCAATGCCAATTGCTCATCAGACTGATGCACCGCAAACACCGGGCCTTCTGCCAGGATATTCAGGTTGGCATCGGTGACGATCGTGGCGATCTCAATAATGCGATCCTGCTCCGGATCCAATCCGGTCATTTCCAGGTCGATCCAAATCAGATTATTTTCATTTCCAGCTGTCATGCGTTTCCCGCCTGTTGCCAAAGTCGTCATTACACTCGTTTCAGGTGTATCATAGACGTTTTGCCCAGCGGGGCGAAGCCTGGCGAAAGCCGTGAGAGGATGCGTGAGCAAAAATAAACTGTCGAAGGGTCAACAACGTCGCGTAAGCGCTAACCATCAGCGTCGTCTGCAGCAACGGAATGAAAAGCCGGAACCGGATGACAACCTGTTTGGAGAAGCGAGCGAAGGCGTGGTGATCAGCCGTTTCGGCATGCACGCAGATGTGGAAGATGGCGTGGGCGAAGTGCATCGCTGCAATATCCGTCGCACCATTCGCTCACTGGTCACCGGTGACCGTGTGCTGTGGCGTGCGGCGATTGGCGGCGGTAAAGGCATTGTGGAAGCAGTTCACGAACGTAAAACGGTGCTGACGCGTCCGGATTTCTATGATGGCGTCAAACCGATCGCGGCCAACATCGATCAGATCATCATTGTGTCGGCGATCCTGCCGGAGCTGTCGCTCAATATCATCGATCGTTATCTGGTGGCCAGTGAAACCCTGGGCGTTGAGCCACTGCTGGTCCTGAACAAAACCGATCTGCTCGACGCGGAAGCCCGCGCGTTTGTCGATGAGCAGATGGATATCTATCGCAAAATTGGCTATCGCGTGTTGATGGTATCCAGCCGTGCCAAAGATGGCCTGGCGGAGCTGGAACAGGCCTTAACCGATCGCGTGAGCATTTTTGCGGGTCAATCTGGTGTGGGTAAATCCAGTTTGCTGAACAACCTGTTGGGACTGGAATTGGCGGGCGATGAGATTCTGACCAACGATGTGTCTGATAACTCCGGTCTGGGCCAACACACCACCACCGCCTCACGCCTGTATCACTTCCCGCACGGCGGCGACGTGATAGATTCTCCAGGTGTACGTGAATTCGGTTTATGGCATCTGGAGCCGGAACAAATCACCCGTGGATTTGTCGAATTTCGTGAGTTTATCGGCGGTTGCCGTTTCCGCGACTGCAAGCATGATACCGATCCCGGCTGCGCCATTCGCGAAGCGGTAGAGGAAGGAACAATCAACATCTCGCGCTTCGATAACTACCACCGGATTCTGGAGAGTATGGCGCAGGTAAAAACGCGTAAAAACTTTTCCGCCAGCGAAGATTAACGGGTACAACGGCACATTCGCCAACTGACCGGGGCGCTGCTACAATCCGCCCCCTTTTGTGTAAACCAAGCGTAATTAAGCCAGGAGGCAACGGTGTTTGATCGTTTTAAACTCGGCCTGAATCATATTCTGCCTAAAAAAGGGCTGACCGAACTTGCCGGCTGGGGCGCCAGTCGTCGCGGTGGCTGGCTAACCAAAGCGGTCATCGACATGTTTGTCTGGTACTACAAAGTGGATATGGCCGAAGCCAGCAAACCCCATACTGGTAGCTATCGCACCTTCAATGACTTCTTCGTGCGTCCGCTAAAAGAGGGTGCGCGCCCGATTGATCCCGATGCGACCCTGCTGGCGCTGCCAGCTGATGGCGCGGTGAGCCAGTTAGGCCGCATTGAAGGCGATCAGATCTTCCAGGCGAAAGGCCATTACTATTCGTTGCAGGCCTTGCTGGCCGGTAACGACGATCTGGCAGAAAAGTTCGTCGATGGTGAGTTCATCACCACCTATCTTGCCCCGCGCGATTATCACCGTGTGCACATGCCCTGTAACGGCATACTGCGTGAAATGATTTATGTGCCGGGCGATCTCTATTCTGTGAACCCACTGACAGCACGTAACATCCCGAACCTGTTTGCACGCAATGAGCGTGTGATCTGCGTCTTCGATACCGATCATGGCCCGATGGTGCAGATCCTGGTAGGGGCAACCATTGTGGGCAGCATCGAAACCGTGTGGGCGGGCACCATTACGCCACCACGTGAAGGGGTGATTAAACGCTGGCGTTATCCTTCAGCGGATCATGACGGGGCCGTTGTGCTGCTGAAAGGTCAGGAAATGGGACGTTTCAAACTCGGTTCGACGGTGATTAACCTGTTCGCACCGGGCCGCGTCAAGCTGGCGGAAAGTCTCGAAGCCGAGAGCAAAACCCGCCTTGGCCAACCGCTGGCGATTGCCCTGCCGCAGCCCGGCGACAGCGCCCCGCTCGCTGAATAACCGGAACCTCTCCCGTGCGCGTTCTTCTCTCTCTACTGCTGAGCCTGGTGCTCAGCAGTTCTGTATTGGCAGCCACCGTTCCCCCCGCGAGTCAGTTGAAGCAGGAACTGGATGCGGCCAAATCCGCCAAAGCCTCTCCTGCTCAAGCTGAACAAGTTCAGGCGATTGAAGCGGCGATCAATTTCCTCTCTGAGCGCGATGAATCGCTGGAGCGCGCTAAACAGTATCAGCAGGTGATTGATGATTTTCCGCGGCTGGCACGTGAACTGCGTCAGCAGATCGCCACACTGACCGACAGCAGTAAAACGGTGCGCAATAACATGAGCAGCGCCGAGCTGGATCAGGAAATCCTGCAAATCAGCAGCCAGCTGCTGGAAGAAGGCCGCCAGGCGCAGCAAGAGCAGGACCGCGCACGTGAAATCAGTGACTCACTGTCACAGTTGCCGCAGCAGCAGACTGACGCACGCCGGGCGATGACCGAAAGCGATCGCCGTGCTCAGGGCTTTTCTGCGGCCGCTACGCCGCTGGCTCAGGCGCAGATTTATGCCCGCCTGGCCGAGAATGCCGCCAATAAAGCCCGTGTGGATGAGTTAGAACTGGCACAGCTCTCCGCCAATAATCGCCAGGAGCTGGCGCGTATGCGGGCGGAAGTGCATCAGCGTAAAGTGACGCAGCTGGATAACTATCTGCAATCGTTGCGCAATCAGCTGAATAATCAGCGTCAGCGAGAAGCGGAACTGGCGCTCGAACGCACTGAACAGCTGGCGGAAAACAGCGGCGATTTACCGGCTTCGATAAGCGATCAATTCCGCGTGAACCGTGAACTTTCAGCCGACCTGAATGCGCAAGCTCAGCGTATGGATTTGGTCGCCTCGCAACAACGGCTGGCCACCAATCAGACGCTGCAGGTGCGTCAGGCGCTCAGCACCCTGCGCGAGCAATCACAATGGCTGGGCGCATCGAATCTGTTGGGTGAAGCTCTACGTGCGCAGGTCGCCAGACTGCCGGATATGCCTAAGTCGCAGCAGATTGATAGCGAGATGGGCCAACTGCGTGTGCAACGGCTGCATTATGAAGATTTACTGGAGCGGCAAAAGGATCTGCGCAAGGAGAAGCAGGACGATGGCACGCCGTTTACCAGCGAGCAAACCCGAATTCTCGATGCCCAGCTGAAAACCCAGCGCGAACTGCTCAATTCACTGATCTCCGGCTGCGATACGCTGATTCTGGAAATCACCAAGCTGAAGGTGTCGAATACCCAGTTGCAGGACGCGCTGGGGGAAGTGAAAGAAGCCACCCACCGTTATCTGTTCTGGACGGCGGATGTCAGCGCCATCGACCTGAAGTATCCGATTGACGTGGCGCGTGACCTAACCCGCCTGCTGTCGCTGGATACCTTAGGGCAACTCGGTAAAGCGCTGGCGATGATGTTTACCAGCAAAGAAACCGTGATGCCAATCATCTGCGCAGTGCTGTTGGTGGGCTTTAGCATCAGCTCGCGCCGTCATTACAATGCCTTTATGGCGCGTTCCGCCAGCAAAGTGGGCAAAGTGACTCAGGACCGCTTTAGCCTGACGTTGCGCACCGTGTTCTGGTCGATTCTGGTCGCCGTGCCGCTGCCGGTATTGTGGGCCGCGCTGGGCTTTGGTTTGCAGCATGCCTGGCCTTATCCGTTTGCCGTTGCGATTGGAGATGGCATCACTGCCACGCTGCCGCTGCTGTGGGCCTTTATGATCAGTGCTGCTTTTGCGCGTCATGATGGGCTATTTGTGGTGCACTTCCGCTGGCCGCAGGCGCGGGTAGCGCGTGCTATGCGTTACTACTCGCTGACGGTTGGCCTGATTGTGCCGCTGATCATGCTGCTGATTGCCTTTGCCAATCTCGACGATCCACAGTTCTCCGGCACGCTCGGTCGCCTGTGCTTCATTTTGATTTGCGGTGCGTTAAGTATTGTCACCGTCAGCCTCAAACGTGCAGGCATTCCGCTGTATCTGGATAAAGAGGGCAACGGCGACAACTTCGTTAACCGTATTCTGTGGAACCTGATGATTGCCATCCCGCTGGTAGCGGCATTGGCTTCCTGCATCGGCTATCTGGCGACCGCACAGGCACTGCTGGCGCGCCTGGAAACCTCGGTAGGCATTTGGTTCTTCCTATTGGTTATTTACCACATTATCCGCCGCTGGATGCTGATCCAACGCCGTCGCATCGCCTTCGATCGCGCCCGTCAACGCCGCGCGGACATGCTGGCCAACCGTGCGCGCAGTGAAGAAGAGAAAGAGCAACAGACTCCCGCCAACGCCGATACGATTGAGATCGATGAACCGAGCCTGGATCTGGATGAGATCAGTGCGCAGTCGTTGCGTCTGGTGCGCTCTATTCTCACGTTGATTGCGCTGGTATCGGTGATTGTACTGTGGTCAGAAATTCACTCGGCCTTTAGTTTCCTCGACAACATCCCACTGTGGGATGCCAGCACCACGGTGCAGGGCGTGGAGAGCGTGCAGCCGATTACGCTGGGCGCGGTGCTGATTGCCATCCTGGTGTTCATTATCACCACTCAGCTGGTGCGTAATATGCCTGCCCTGCTGGAACTGGCGTTGCTGCAACACATCAGCCTGTCACCTGGCACCGGTTATGCCATCACTACCCTGACCAAATACGTGCTGATGCTGATTGGCGGATTAGTCGGCTTCTCGATCATTGGCGTTGAGTGGGCAAAACTGCAGTGGCTGGTGGCGGCGTTAGGTCTGGGATTGGGCTTTGGTATGCAGGAGATCTTCGCCAACTTTATTTCTGGTCTGATTATCTTGTTCGAAAAGCCAATTCGTATCGGCGATACCGTCACCATTCGCGATCTGACCGGCAGCATTACCCGCATCAATACCCGCGCCACCACGATTACCGATTGGGACCGTAAAGAGATCATCGTGCCTAACAAGGCCTTTATCACTGAGCAGTTCGTTAACTGGTCGTTGTCGGATTCTGTCACGCGCGTGGTGCTGACCATCCCGGCTCCGGCACACGTCAACAGTGATGAAGTCACCAACATTCTCAAGCAGGCGGCCGAGCGCTGTACCTACGTGCTGGATATGCCCGCACCGGATGTGTTCCTGGTGGATTTACAGCAAGGCATTCAGCTGTTTGAATTGCGTGTGCACGCAGCTGAGATGGGCCACCGCATGCCGCTGCGTCATGAGTTGCATCAGTTGATTCTGCGCGGCTTTGAAGAGCACGGTATTGAGATGCCGTTCCCACCATTCCAGGTGCGTATGGAAACGCTGGGACGTAAAACACCGGCCAGCAATGGCTCACCGTCCAGCCAGACCTTTAAATCTGGCGGCTTATAAATGACAACGCCCGGCAATCACCGGGCGCTGTTTTTTCTGCTGAGCGTTACTTCACAAACTCTTCGCCCTGCGCGATATCTTTCTTCAGCGTATCCAGCATCCCGTTAAGCGCCTGCTGTTCAAACGCACTCAAAGAACCCAACGGGCGACGTTCCACGATACCGTTCTTGCCGATCAGCAGCGGCTGGGAGAAGAAGCGCGCATATTCGCCATCTCCCTCAACATAAGCACATTCGACCACGTTTGCTTCGCCATGCAGCGCACGCACCAGTGAGAGACCAAAGCGCGCAGCAGCCTGCCCCATGGACAAGGTCGCCGATCCACCACCGGCTTTCGCTTCCACCACTTCGGTGCCGGCGTTCTGAATACGCTTAGTGAGGTCAGCCACTTCCTGTTCGCTGAAGCTGATGCCTTTAACCTGCGACAGCAGCGGCAAAATTGTCACGCCTGAGTGCCCCCCCACCACCGGGACCTCGATCTCGGTGGGCTGCTTGCCTTTCAACGCTGCAACAAAGGTGTTGGCGCGGATAATGTCGAGGGTTGAGACACCAAACAGACGGTTCTTGTCATACACGCCGGCTTTCTTCAGCACTTCAGCCGCAATGGCCACCGTGGTGTTAACCGGATTAGTGATCACGCCAATCAGCGCTTTCGGCGCGGTGCTGGCAACCTGCTCGATCAGGTTACGTACAATGCCCGCGTTAACGTTAAACAGGTCGGCGCGATCCATGCCGGGTTTACGTGCCACACCCGCAGAAATCAGCACAATATCGGCTCCCTGCAGCGCAGGTGTCGCGTCTTCGCCACTAAACCCTTCCACCTTCACAGAGGTAGGAATATGGCTGAGATCAACCGCCACCCCGGGCGTGACCGGGGCTATATCATAAAGTGAGAGAGCGGAACCTGCGGGTAATTGAGTTTTGAGCAGCAGTGCGAGCGCCTGGCCAATACCACCGGCTGCACCGAGAACGGCAACTTTCATCCTGAACTCCTTATGAAGGTGGGGCAGAGATATGCCGAAAATCCATCAGGTTACGAGTTTAATCAACTTCTCAGGCGATAGCGACAAACCTGTCGCGCAATAACATGACGCCGCAATCGGCTCCCGAGACATCTCCACTTCAGAAGTCGCCTGAATGATACAATCGCAGCCAGAAGACAATGGACGGCAATGATCATCGATATAGTTGTTACCACTTCAATACTATAACAACATTGCAACCTTCGCTTTGCGCGTCAGCCCGCGATTTTGGCGCAACACAAAACTCTGCTATGATGCCTGTCCGCAGTTGATTAGCGCGATTCGCTCACTACGCTTATTGCATAAAAATTCATCTAAATGCATAATAATTTATCTGCTGCTGGCCTGTTGCCTGCTGCACCCCTCTTTTATTGGTAGCTTATGCGAAACCCATCAAAACAAGACGACTTGATCAAAGCGTTCAAAGCGTTATTAAAAGAAGAAAAATTCAGCTCTCAGGGCGAAATCGTACAGGCGCTGCAGGAAGACGGCTTCGAGAACATCAACCAGTCAAAAGTTTCTCGTATGCTGACAAAGTTTGGTGCCGTGCGCACCCGTAATGCCAAAATGGAAATGGTTTATTGTTTGCCAGCCGAACTTGGCGTGCCGACCACCACCAGCCCATTGAAGAATCTGGTGCTGGATATCGATTACAACGATGCCTTAGTGGTGATTCACACCAGCCCGGGTGCTGCGCAGCTGATTGCACGCCTGCTGGATTCACTCGGTAAAGCGGAAGGCATTCTCGGTACTATCGCGGGGGATGACACCATCTTTATTACCCCTGCGCGTAGTTTCTCCGTAAAACAGCTGCACGATGCCGTGCTGGTTTTATTCGAACAGGAACTATAAAACCCTGGTCTTAACCGGCAGATCATCTGCCGGTAACATCCTTCCTGATGATCCGTTACCCGCCACGCTTGTTACAAAATCCTTTTTTAATAATAAGTTATCGATATAGCTGCCGGTTCTGCATCCGAGAAAATATTGGTACGACCTTTTCCCCTTCTTAACCATTCGCGCTATTTTACACTGCTTTACATATTATGCTCAGTGGTTATAGCTTCTTATGGCGTATCAGCCAGCGGGATCGACCATGATCTTTCGCACGAAAAGATAATTTGATGCAGATCCTTGTTTTTACGAATAAATAACAGCCAATGGTTAAGAATCAACCGGTTTTAATAACTTCCAGTTCTAAAAAGGTGCCATAAGGATAAAGAATAACAACCAAACATTATTAGCCAGACATTAATTTCATGGGTGATTAGATCTATACTTGTTTTTGTGATGCAAATCACACGAAAGAAAAAGATAAAAACAGAAGACGAGGAAAAATACCATGAACGTTAAAACTACTATCGCAACCCTGAGTGTTCTATCTGCCCTGTCATTTGGTGCTTTTGCAGCAGATTCTATCAATGCCCAACAGGCAGCGAATCTGCAACCTGCCGGCACCATCAGTGTGAGCGGCGTGGGCGGTTCTCCGATGGATATCCATGAGCAGCTGAATGCAAAAGCCGATCAGGAAGGTGCTAAAGCCTACCGTGTGATCGAAGCGAATACCGGCGACAGCTATCACGCCACCGCTGAGCTTTATAAATAAGTTGACTGAACAAGACGCAGTGTGAACGGCGACCCGTTTGAGACGCATTTGCCTCTCTGGTTGCCAAACCCCATTTCAGGAGAGTGAATCATGAAAACCAAATTAGCTATCGCCATCGTAGGTCTGGCTTCCGTATTGTCCTTCGGTGCCAGTGCTGCCAGCCTGGTTTCTCACGAACAAGCCGAGCAACTGCAACCGTTGAATCAGACCATCAGCGTAAGCGGTGTTGACGGTGATCAGACCAACGTCCGTCAGGAACTGTCGCAGAAAGCCGATGCTCAGGGTGCCAGCCATTACCGCATCATTGAGAATAATCGTGGCGACACCTTCCACGTGACTGCAGAACTGTACAAATAAGATTACATCGAACGTCGGGCGCCTGAACGGCGCCAGACAATTGATCGACGACCCGCCTCACCCACCTTTTGCCGCAGGTTGTTGATTACAACGAGGAGAAAAAATCATGAAAATCAAAGCAACCATCGCAGCCGCCAGCCTCCTTTCCTTGTTTGCCTTTGGTGCATCAGCAGCCCAACTGGTAACGGATGAGCAGGCGCAAAATCTGCAACCTACCGGCAGCACTATCACCATCAGCGGTACCGGCGGTTCGCCAATGGATTACCGTTCTGAGCTTTCTCAGAAAGCCGATGCACAAGGTGCCAGTGCTTATAAAGTGATTGAAGCGAAAACCGGCGACAGCTATCACGTGACCGCCGAGCTGTATAAATAATTCCTCGTCAATTCTGACGAACCCTTTGGCCCCGCTCGCCGGGGCCCTTTTTCGGCTTGTCACTTCACATTAAAGCGGAGCTGGCCTTCCAGCTCCTCTTCTGCTTCATCAAACAGCAGGATTAATGCGCCATACCGGCGTTTCTGCCCTGTCCCCAGATTCACAAACTCAATTTCCAGCGGCAACGGCAACTGCTCCCCAAGTATCGCATCCCAGAGATCGTCAAGATCGCTGATGGCCAGATCCGCCAGCGCAAAACGATCGCTGAACTGGCGATAGAAATGGGCTTGATCGACGATTTCGTCAAAATCAAAACGCTCGGTTCTCATTGTGATTCCCTCTTGCAGGCAGGGCCGCCCGTCAGGCAAGCCCACCAATATGCAGCGCTTTCACTTCCAGGTACTCTTCCATTCCCAGCACCGATCCTTCACGTCCCAAACCGGACTCTTTTACACCGCCAAACGGTGCCAGTTCAGTGGATACGGCGCACTCATTAATGCCAATCATCCCGGCCTCCAGCGCCGACGAGACGCGGAACACCCGTTGCAGATTTTGCGTATAGAAATAGGCGGCTAATCCGTATTCCGTGTTATTGGCGCGCTGAATGACATCGGCTTCATCATCAAAGCGGAAGCAGGCGGCGACCGGACCAAAGGTCTCTTCCTGGGCCAGCTTCATCCCCTCATGCGCCTCGGCAATCACCGTCGGCTGCCAGAAGTTGCCTCCCAGCGGATGACGCTCGCCGCCAATCAGCAACTTACCGCCTTTGCTCAGCGCATCCTTAACGTGCTCTTCTACTTTTTCCAGCGCCGACTGCTCGATCAGCGGGCCGACTATCACGCCTTCCTCTACGCCATTACCCACTTTCAGCTTGCCCACGGCATCGGCCAGTTGATTGACGAAACGATCGTAGACCGCGTTGTGTATATAAAAGCGGTTAACGCTGACACAGACCTGGCCCGCATTGCGGAATTTGTTGGCTATTGCGCCCTGTACCGCCGCCTCAATATCCGCATCCTCAAACACGATATAGGGTGCATTGCCACCCAGCTCCATCGAGACTTTCTTCATGGTGTCCGCGGCATTGCGCATCAGCGTTTTGCCCACGGCGGTTGAACCGGTGAACGAGATTTTACGTACAGCCGGGCTCGACATAATGGCGTCGCTGATGGCATGAGTATCGCCCGCCACCGCATTCAATACGCCGTCGGGCACACCGGCTTCCTGCGCCAGCGCGGCTAACGCAAAGGCACACAGCGGAGTGTTATTGGCCGGTTTGATGATGCCAGTGCAGCCTGCTGCCAGCGCCGGGCCAAGCTTGCGTGTCAGCATCGCCATCGGGAAATTCCACGGCGTGATAGCCGCCACCACACCAATCGGTTCACGTGTTGCCAAAATGCGTGATCCGGGTTTTGCTGGCGGGATGATTTCGCCGTTGGCACGTTTAGCTTGCTCGGCAAACCATTGAATAAAGCTGGCGGCGTACTCGACTTCGCCTTCGGCTTCTTTCAGGGGTTTGCCCTGCTCGGCGGTCATCAGTTGCCCGAGCCAGCTTTTGTTCTCAATGATCAGTTGATACCAGCGATTAAGAATCTCCGCGCGCTGTTTCGCGGTTTTATCACGCCATGCCGGAAAAGCCTGCTGAGCGGCAGCGATGGCCCGCTCGGTTTCCGCCTTACCCGCGCGTGCGACTTTTGCCAGCACTTCGCCGGTTGCCGGATTAGTGACGTCAAAGGTGGCACTGGCGTTGTGCCACTGGCCCGCAGCGAAATAGCCGGTTTTGAACAGCGCGTGTTGTTGTAGAGAGGTGGACATTATTCTTCTCCTGCTAGTTTGCATCCTGTCAGGAAAGTATAGATGCCAATATCATCGGGTTTTGTGTCAGCGTGGGATCAAAAAGGCCGCTGCAACGTGCAGCGGCCGATTTCAGATTTGGATGAGGGTGTTTTGGTATTTATCCAGCATCAACGAGAGCCGTTTCACCGGTTCGGTAACGCTCTCCGGTGCCGAATAGTGATGGAGCTTTTCCTGATAAATCTCCAGTTCCTTCAACAAACGCTCAAAGTAGTAGCGCCGCTTGTCATCGCTGGTGGCTGAAATCACGCGATCGGCGGTGTATCGCAACTGACGGTGATAAGCCGAAAGCTCCGCGTTAACCGGCACTTCAGCATTACGCAGTCGCTGATGACCGATAATCAGCGTCAGCGCGATGCGGTATTTGTCGATATCGCCGGGGAACAGATTGAGCAGCAGGAACAGCTGCTGATAGAGCGCGGGCAGATGATTCTCGCGACGGCGCGCCTGATTGGTGGTCAAGGCCGCCACAGCCGCATACATAAAGCGATTCAGCAGTTTACGGCCGGTACGTGCTTTAGACTTATCGCGAATCAGCAGAATCACCATCATCGCCACAAAGCTGCCGATCCACTGGCCCAACGCATTATCGAGGAAGACGTTGAACTCGAATTTCATCGGATTATCCAGCACCAGCACATTGATGGTGCCAATCAACGCACCTAACGTACCAATCTGGCGTCGTTGCACGAAGATACCGCCGATAAACCCGAGTGCGCCAATCGCGATACACAACAACAACGCGCTTTGCTGGGTAGCTGGCAGGATATAGATGAAGTAGAGCATGCCGAGTGGTACGGCGAAGGCCATACCGTAGAAGAAGTCTTTCGCCATCATCAACGGATTCGGCATACGCATCGCCAGCGCGGTGATGACGGCCAGCATCACCATACAGCCACTGCCCGAAGTCCAGCCGGTATAGAGCCAAAACAGAGAGCCGAGCGCGGTCGCCACAAAGGTACGCACGCCGTTGATCATCGCATGATGGGTTTCCGCCGAACGTGCCTGAATCACCACTTCGCGCTGCAGGATACTCTCTTCCAGCGTGGTAATGCGGCTGTTACTGCGTACACCATTAATCAGCAGCAGATACTCTGTTGCTGCGCCGACCCAACTTGCCACCGTCATCGGCACATTTTTGTTGCTGACGCTGATCAAACGACGCATCACCTTCATACGCTTATGCACGTCATCGACGTTATGGACGTCTTTCTCAATCAGCAGGCGATACTGCGTCGGAATATAATCCGGACGAGCGTTTTGAATCAGGAAGGTTTCAGCGGCTTGCGTAATTAACGTCAGCGACAGCGTATTCAGCATCTGTAACCGGCGGCTGGTATTTTTCCAGCGCGAAGATTCCATCAGCAATTGGCTGCGCATGCCGTTGAGTGCCGTGGTGCGACGTACCAGCGCGCTCCAGGTGCGATCCACCTCGTCTTTATCCGCGTGGGCGACACACAATTGCAGCAGTTTGTAATGCGCCACCAGCAGCGAATCGACTTCAGCATCAATCACTTTTTTGATCGAGCGCGGCGAAAACAACATATCCGCAAGAATCGCACACAGAATGCCAATGACGATTTCACTGCAACGTTCAACGGCATATTGCGGTGCCAGCGTTAAGCCACCGCTGGCATCGGCGGTGACCACGATGATCAGCGCAGTGTAACCAGCCAAACCTAGCGCGTAGGAGTTCTCGACTTTGATCAGCGAGGAGAGCCAGACGCACATGCCCGCCCATAAACAGCACAGCAGCAGCATCACCACCGGTGCACGCACCGTGGCGATCATGATGGTGAGGGCGGCAATACAGCCAATAAACGTACCAATGATGCGCAGAATGCCGCGATAGCGCAGTGCGCCAGAATAGGGATCGCCCCCCGCAGCAAAGGCGGTACCACCAGCAACAATGCCGGCGGTCATCACCGCCCAACGCGGCGTTTCCAGATTAAAGTGAAAGCCAATCATCAGCGCCGCAACCAGCGCAAATGTCAGCTTCACCGGGAAACGCAAAAACTCAATCATAACGCCCTCGCTTAACCAAACTCGCGCAGGCGGTTAAAGAACTGCGTCAACGGCGAGACTTTGGTCTGGCGATCTTTATCACCGGTGATCACTACCGTGGCGGTAGTGCCCGCCGGGAAGCGGTTACCCGGTTGATCGTCAAGACGAATACGCACCGGTACGCGCTGTGCCAGTCGTACCCATTCGAGGTTGGAATCGATGGTCGCCATACCTTTGCTGTCCACGCTGCTGCTGCTGTTGGTCACGCCCGCCGCGATGCTGTCCACCGTGCCGCGCAATACGGTATTACTGCCCAACGGGGTGATTTCAGCGCGGAAGCCCGGACGCACGCCATCCAGCTTGGTCTCTTCCATATACGCCAGCACGTAGAATGAGTGCTGCTGTACCAATGCCACGGCAACGGAACCACGGGTGATGAACTCGCCCTGATAAACGTTCAGGTTAGTGACCCAGCCATCTGAAGGCGCTTTGATGGTGGTGCGATCCAGGTCGATCACCGCCAGATCGCGCGTTGCCACCGATTTTGCCAGCTGATGTTCGCTGGTTTGCAGATCGTTATTAGCCTGGTCGATGGCTTCACGCGACATGGCACTGGTGCCGAGTTGATTACGGCGCGCCGCTTCACGACGCTTTTCATTGACTAATGCCTGGTAATATTCGACATCCGCCTGGGCTTCATCCAGCGCTTTCTGATAGCGCGGGCGATCCACGACAAACAGCGTATCCCCCTGTTTCACCAGCTGGTTGTCGTGCACCGGCACGTCAGTGATAAGGCCGGTCACGTCTGGCGAGATCGCCACCACATCAGCGGAGAATTTGGCGTCACGCGTCCAGGGCGATTCGGTGTAGAACACCCAGGCGCGGAAGATGATCACGATTGCGATGATAACCAGCAGGATAGTAATCGCGTAACGCGCGATTTTTCTTATGAGCGCTTTCACTTAAAACCTCAGACGAATAGACGGGATACAAGGTAAAACACGCAGCAATACAACGCTGTGTTAAAAAGTGCCGGATGCCACACCAGGTCATAAATTCCGCTGGGCGTCAGCACGCGTTTCACCAGCCAGAACAGCGCCAGAGAAACCAGTAGTTCAATGAAGATGGGCGGAAAACTCAGCCCGAATACGACAAATACCGGAAGCACACTCATTACGGTTCCTTAGTTCGACCTTGCCGGATTGCACCGATACCTGCCCTCATGCCGCATGGCACGTCGGGTTGAGAATCAGGGGATGATTGGGAGACTGATGGCAACATTCAGGCCGCGTTGAGCTAATGATAGCGTATCATCGTGTAAACACAGCCGTGTTAAGGTGCGGTGAACAGACCCAGCGTGCGTATAGTAACGCGCATGACTATACGTTTTCTACATATTGTGAGCTAAATCACTTTTTAGCCAGAGTAAACAATGGAACGACTTAAAGGCATGTCCATTTTCGCCAAAGTGGTTGAATTAGGTTCTTATACCGCCGCGGCACGTCAGCTTCATCTTAGCGTTTCGTCAATCAGCCAAATTGTCGCCAAACTGGAAGATGAGTTGCAGGTCAAATTGTTAAATCGCAGTACGCGCAGTATTGGTCTGACCGAAGCAGGTAAGATCTACTATCAGGGCTGCCGCCGCATGCTGGCTGAAGCGTCTCAGGTGCACGAACAGCTTTATGCCTTTAATAATACGCCGATCGGTATTCTGCGTATCGGCTGCTCCTCCACTATGGCGCAAAACGTGTTGTCTGCAATGACCAGCGATATGCTGCGTGAATATCCTGGCCTGAGCGTCAATCTGGTTACCGGCATTCCCGCGCCAGATTTGATCGCTAACGGCTTGGATCTCGTAGTCCGCGTAGGCGCGTTGCAAGATTCAAACCTGTTCTCACGTCGACTGGGCGCGATGCCGATGGTGGTCTGTGCCGCAAAAAGTTATCTGGCACAGCATGGTACGCCAGACAAACCGGGTGAAATCGATAATTTTTCATGGCTGGAGTACAGCGTGCGCCCGGATAACACCTTTGAACTGGTCGCACCGGAAGGCCTGGTGACGCGATTGACGCCGCAGGGTCGCTTCGTCACCAATGATTCACAGACGCTGATTCGCTGGCTGAAAGCCGGTTGCGGCATCGCCTATGTCCCCCTGATGTGGGTGATAGATGAGATTAACGCCGGGGAGATCGATATTCTGTTCCCGCAATATCACTCAGAACCGCGTCCGGTGTATGCGCTCTATACCGAGAAAGACAAGATGCCGTTGAAGGTGCAGGTATGTATCGATTATCTGACCGAGTACTTTAAGCAGGTGGCGCAACAGTACCAGCAGCATCGTAAGAGTTAACGGTCTGGGCGCCATACAGGGTGTCCCTACGATGCGCGAAACGACTATTTGTAAGGTGCGCCATAGGGAAACTCAGACTGTTCGATAATCTGTAGAGTCCGCCATGCGAACATCAACTTACGGTCATTCGTAGAGGCCGCCGTGGAATCATCATACTCCACGGCCATTCGAAATGGTGCGTCATGGGGACATCAGACTTTACTGTCATTCGGAAGGTGCGCATTGATGCGCACCAGGAATGATTATGCAGTTCCGCCGACGGTGATTTTATCCAGCTTCAGGGTTGGCTGGCCGACGCCGACCGGCACACTCTGCCCCTCTTTACCGCACACGCCAACGCCTTTATCCAGCGCCAGATCGTTACCGACCATTGAGATCTGCTGCATCGCTTCAATACCGGAACCAATCAGCGTTGCACCTTTCACCGGCGTAGTGACTTTGCCGTTTTCAATCAGATAGGCTTCTGAGGTTGAGAACACAAACTTGCCCGAGGTGATATCTACCTGACCACCACCAAAGTTCGGCGCATAAATCCCGTACTCAACGCTGGAAATGATGTCCTGCGGCGTGGATTTACCCGCCAGCATATAGGTGTTGGTCATACGCGGCATCGGCAAGTGCGCATAGGATTCACGACGTCCGTTACCGGTTGGCGGTACGCCCATCAGACGCGCGTTAAGCTTGTCCTGCATATAGCCTTTGAGCACGCCGTTTTCGATCAGGACGTTATACTGGCCTGGCACGCCTTCATCATCCACTGCCAGTGAGCCGCGCAGGCCTTCGATAGTGCCATCGTCAACCACGGTGCAGAGTTCAGAGGCCACCAGTTGCCCCATTTTTCCGCTGAAGACCGACGTTTCACGACGATTGAAATCGCCTTCCAGACCATGACCGACTGCTTCATGCAGCAGCACGCCCGGCCAGCCAGCGCCCAATACCACCGGCAAGGTGCCCGCAGGCGCGGCCACGGCAGACAGGTTCACCAGCGCCAGACGCACCGCTTCACGCGCCCATGCATCGGCACGCACATCACCGTTTTCATCGGCATAGAAGAACTCATAACCGGTACGCGCGCCGCCGCCGCTGGAGCCGCGTTCACGTTTACCCTGATCTTCCACCTGCACGCTGATCGACAGACGCACCAGTGGGCGGATATCCGCAGCCAGCGTACCATCGGTCGCCGCCACCAGCACCTGCTCGTACACGCCAGTCAGGCTGGCATTGACTTCCTGCACGCGCGGATCGGCCGCACGTGCCACGGTATCAACACGATGCAGCAGTGCAATTTTGTCTTCGCGCGTCAGGCTGTCCAGCGGATTCACCGGCGCATATAGCGAACGGTTGATCACAGCTGAAAGTGTATGCGCTTTGCCATTGCCCTGCTCACGCACAATACTGCGCGCGGCTTCAGAAGACTGCCGGAGGGCGTTCAGGGTGATTTGGTCTGCGTAAGCGAAACCGGTTTTCTCACCACTGATAGCTCGCACACCGACACCCTGGTCGATGTGGTAAGAACCATCTTTAATGATTTTGTCTTCCAGCACCCAGGATTCATGGAAACTGGACTGGAAGTAGAGGTCGGCATAATCCAGACGACGTTCTGAAAGCTGCCCTAACAGGGAAAAAAGGTCCTGCTGATTAATGCTGTTCGCAGCTAGTAACTGCTCACTTACCAGATTCAGAGTCATCGTTTCTCACTCATTATGTGCTCGGATAGTCATAGCCTGCGGCAATTCCCCGACGGCGTCAAATTCACTTCTTGTCGTCTTCGCGCGGTTTGCGCAGCACTTCATTGATTTCCGGTTTATCCAACGGTCCGCTAATGTGATAACGCAGTAGCGAGATCTTATTCCACAGCGGGCCCAATACTTTACTGGCGGCAAATACGGCGGCCCCGATCACCGGGTTGACCACAAAGGCCGTTGCCACTCCCACCGAAGCGGAGATCTCAGGGGCAACGACCGCTTCCATATCAATCTGGCGTTTTGCCAGGTCGATCTGCCCCTGCATGGCGATATCCGCTTCAAGGCCATCAACCAGCAGGTTATCCGTGTGCATCACACCGTTTTCGATCCACGCCGTGCCGTTAATTGAATCGAAATAGAAGCCTTCACTGAAGGTGTCACTGAAATCGAAGCGCAGCTTGCGCAGCAAGGCGTCAAAACTCATCAGGCGCAACAACTGCCCCGCACGCCCGGTGTTCACATCCGCAATCTGGCCTTTGCCAAAATGGGTTTTCAGCGTACCGCTCAACGTTTCCGCTGAAGGCTGCCACGGGGCGGAACGCCAGTGCAGGTCATAATCCACGTTAAACGGCGCGTCACGAAGTGGGGTATTCATCCCAAACCAGTTAACGGCATCATTAATGTTTTTACCGCTCAGACTGCCTTTTAATGAGGTACGCTGATTGCCCGGCTTATTGACCCATTCTCCGTTGATCTTCAGCTTTGCACTGCCGGAATCCACGCTACCGTTAGTAAGTGCTAACGTATCTCCCTGCGGCTGTAATCTGGCCTGCATATGTCCAAACTTCTGCCCGCGCAGCCAGCACTCATCACAGTTTAGCTGCATCGCTGGCCAGCTACTGAAGTCTACTGTGCTGCTGTTGTCACCCAACGGCGAGGCGTTGTTGTCGCTGCTGTTCGCCCATTCTGGATTGTAGTAAAGATAGCTAAGGTCGATTTGCCATGGCGCATGCTGTGCGGTTTGCAAACTGCCTCGCGCTTCGCGGCTTTCCAGCTGGAGTTGTGTGTTGCCGGTCGGCCCTTGCGTGACGGTGGCATTAACGTCATGCCACTGCTGGCCACCGAGCATAAGTACCGGTGTCCGCAGAGTTACATCGCCTGGTAACAGCGCGCCGCCGACTTCCGTTTCGCCCTGAGCATTACGCGAACCACTGCTTCCCGCCAGCAGCCCCATCCAGGCTTCACCATCCAGCGGCGGTAAATTGAGTTCCATCCCGCGTTTTTCTGGCAGCTTCGGCGTGCTTTTCGCATCGTTGAGCCAGATGCCGCGATCCACGCGCAGCTGAGGTTCGAGAATCCAGCGGCTGTTAAAACGGTTATGCTCGCGCACGCTGCCGCTTAGCGTGAATCCTTTCAGATCACCGGTGGCGTTAATGGCGATGGGCATCGCTTCACCCGCCTGCTTATCCAGTGGCGAAGGTAAGTGACTACTTACTGTTTTTGCATCGCCCTGCAAATCGACTTTATAGGTCGCGCCCCCTTTGTGTGGCAGCGTGATGTCGACATTGCCCTGCCACGGCAGACTGCCGCTCAATTGACTGCTGACGCTGGTTGGCAACACTTTCAGTTTCGACGGCTGCCAGTCGCCCAGCAGCTTCACGTTGACACCGAAGTTGTCAGGGTTTTCGGTAGTGGTAAAACTGACGCCAGTGGGCTGACCAAACCAGTTGGCCTGCATCTCTTCACTTTCGAGGTTGCCGTTGTTGTAACGGAAACGTCCGGTGAGGTTTTCCAGCGTGGTGTTTAACGGCTTAATGTGCAGGCTGTTATTGTTCATCACAACATTACCGCTGGCATGTACCAATTCACCATCCAGCGGAATATCGAGATTCAATGAACCGCGCACATTGCCACCGATTTGCAACTGCTGCAGTGCCGCGCCCAACGTCGATTTCAGAGGCGTCTGTTCGAAGTAATCGGCAATCTGCTTGCCCTGACCGCTAAGATCGCCATTAATAATCAACTTCTCTTTGAGGTAGTCCGGGATCACCGCGCTGACGTTACGCGCATCCACTTCTCCCAATTTGGTTTTCTCGGCTTTCATCCACAGGCCGTCGTTAACAAAATCGAGGTCGATATCGAGGTTTTCCAGCGCGGGCCAACCGGGCTGGAACTGGAAGGTGGATTGACGCAGCGGCACCCATACTTCAAACATGCCGTCATTGTGCTTAAACGGGAACAGGCTGGGATTACCGGCGAACAACAGCGTGGCATTGTCCACCTTCCCGCCTTTGATCGACTCGCTGAGGAAATGGGTCAGATCATGGCCCATTAGCGGTTCCGGGAAGTAGCGCCAGGCATCACCCGCATCGGTGACGCGAATGCCCGCCAGAATATTCAGCTGTGGCGCTTTGCCGATATTTTGCTGATAGCGGAAATCACCGCGCGCCCACAGGGAACGTGCCTGAACATCAAGATTCTGACCGTCCAGCGTGAGGCCGCTGGCATCGCGCTGCCAGTTCAGTTTGCCAGTGATCTGTTGAATTTGCAGTGGCGCCTGGAACATGTCGCCATAAGGCACTTCCGCTTGTCCCATCGCCACATCCAACCGACCGTTACTCACGCTGCCGCTGGCGGTACCGTTTAGATTGCTGATCCCTGGCAACAGCTCCCAATGCTGCCACGCCAGGTTGCGCCATTTGGCTTGCAGGCGGGTTTGTTCGGGCTGATTGAGCGGAATATCCAGCGCCAGCGCATCGATGTTGCCGCGCGGCTGCAATGCACGCCAGTTATCCAGTAACGCAGGGGATAAGGGTTTGAACAGCGGCACCAACGGTGCCAGACGCTCCAGATCCAGTTGCGTGGCACGCACACGCACCTCCGCACCACTGTTGACGCCCAGCATCTGCTGGTCTTCCGGCTTCCACAGAAGTGAGAAGTGCCCCGGCGCCCAGGCGATGCCATCGGTGCTGAGTCGGGTTTGCGGGACGGACAAACTCCAGCCATTTTGGAAACGCGCCAGATGCGCGGTTAAGCCATCGACCTGCAGTTGGTGATCGCCCTGTTCGCCGCGCCAGCGTGCACCGCCTTTACTGAGCAACAGGTCACCGGCGTAGACATCGCCATCACGCAGATTCACCCATGCCGCCAGGCTGAAACGGGCACTTTCGAGGCTGGTGTTGTCGCGCAGCCACGGACCGATCCACGGACGCACATCGACGTCATCCGCTTGCATCCAGATGCGGCCATCGTTGAGTAATCCGTTGGTATCGTTGAGATCGAGTCGCACCTGCACTACACCATGCTGACCGGTAAAGCTGGAGAGATTGACTTCCCCTTCCGCACGGTGACGCGTGCTTTCGTTGAGCCAGGTCAGGCGCGGAATCGCCAGCTCAGCGTGCTGGCCAGAGGGCGTGAGAAAACGGATGCTGCTATCACGCAGATCAAAGTGGTCAAACTGGCGCAGGAACAGATCGTTGATTTGCGCCGGCTTAAAGCTATTTTTTTGTTGATCGCTGGTGAGCAGCGGATGATTGGTTTCGAGACGCAGTTGCCAGAAGGTAAGATCACGGAACTGCCAGCGCCAGTGCAGCAGCGATTGCCATACGTTAAGCGCCAGATTTACGCGGCCAATGGTGAGTTTGCCATCTTCAGGCATCACAACGTTGAGATTACGCACCTGCAGGGTTGGGCCGAAGTTCTCCCATTTACCCTGCAGCTCGCTGGCATCCACCGTCACTCCGCTGACGCGTGAAATCGTCTGCAGTATGTCGCTGCGATAGCTGTTGAGATGCGGCATCACGAGGCGCAACCCGCTGACTAGCAGCGCCACAATAACGATGATTGCGGCGAGCAGCAGTAACAAAATCCTCGGCAACCGCCTCACACACCTCTCCTTGCTTCCCGTTGAATAACGGCGTTCAGCCTCACGACTTACATCATGACGACGTCAAACTGCTCCTGAGTATAGAGCGGCTCAACATGGACTTTAACCTGCTTACCGACAAAGATTTCCACTTCAGCCAGCGCATGTGACTCTTCGCTTTTTAATGCTTCACCCACCGCCGGGGAAACGTAAACGAGGAAGCGATCCGAATCATAAGCATGATGCACACGCACGATTTCGCGCATGATTTCGTAGCAGACCGTTTCCACCGTTTTCAGCGTGCCGCGCCCTTTGCACACCGGGCAATCGGCACAGAGCACATGTTCAATACTTTCCCGCGTGCGTTTGCGCGTCATTTCCACCAGACCGAGCGCTGAGAAACCGTTGATACCGGTTTTCACTCGATCTTTGCTTAGCGCACTTTCCAGCGAATGCAGTACGCGGCGACGATGGTCGTCATTACTCATATCGATAAAATCGATGATGATAATGCCGCCCAAATTGCGCAGACGCAGTTGGCGAGCAATCGCCTGTGTGGCTTCAATGTTGGTGTTGAAGATGGTTTCGTCGAGATTACGATGCCCAACAAATGCACCGGTATTAATATCGACGGTGGTCATGGCTTCGGTTTGATCGATGATCAGATAGCCGCCCGACTTGAGTTCAACCTTGCGCTCCAGTGAGCGCTGGATTTCATTCTCAACATCAAACAGATCGAAGATTGGCTGTTTGCCGCTGTACAGCTCCAGCTTGCTGGCCATTTCCGGGATATATTCGCCGGTAAATTCCACCAGCAGATCGCAGGTCAGACGTGAATCAACGCGAATGCGATCCAGCGCTGCGCCGGCAAAGTCGCGCAGCACGCGCTGTGCCAACGCTAATTCACCGTACAGCAGACAGCGCGTCTGATTACGTTTTTTGCGCTCGCTGACTTTGGTCCACAGACGCTTGAGGAAGGCGGCATCCTGCGCCAGATCTTCCTCACAGATGCCTTCGGCAGCAGTACGAATAATAAAGCCGCCGAGATCGTCACAGTAGGCCGCCACGACGGCTTTCAGGCGATCACGTTCGGCTTCGCTTTCAATGCGTTGTGATACTCCAACGTGTGATGCACCTGGCATAAACACCAGATAACGAGAAGGCAACGTAATATCAGTGGTGAGTCGTGCACCTTTGGTGCCGAGCGGATCTTTCACCACCTGTACCACCAGATCCTGGCCGGGACGCACCAGCTCGCTGATATCGCGTACGACAAAGTTTTTCTTCTCATCACCCGCCACGCATTCGGTGTGCGGCATGATGTCAGAAGCGTGCAGGAAGGCGGCTTTATCCATGCCGATATCGACAAACGCAGCCTGCATACCGGGCAACACGCGGCTGATGCGACCTTTATAGATATTCCCCACGATACCGCGCCGTGCTTCGCGCTCGATGTGGATTTCCTGCAAAATGCCGCCATCAATATAGGCGACACGGGTTTCAGAAGGTGTAACGTTAACCAGCAGCTCAGCCGTCATCTTGTCCCCTTAACGCACGCAGTGACTGAAAGTGGCTCAGCAACTCATTGGTTTCAACCAGCGGTAATCCCACTACGGCGTGATAGCTTCCATTAATCTTGCGGACAAAATTGCCGCCCAGACCCTGTATTCCGTACGCGCCGGCTTTGTCCATCGGCTCGCCGCTAGCAATATAGTGCGAGATTTCTTCTGCCGTGATATTGCGGAATGTCACGTCAGTGGTGACAAGGCAATCCAGCTCGCGTGCACTGTCAGCCAGCGCGACGGCGGTCATCACCAGATGCGTTTGCCCGGAGAGTTGACTCAACATCTGCGCTGCGTGTGCAGCATCGCGCGGCTTTTCCAGCACGTCATTGTTGAGTACCACGATGGTATCTGCACCCAGCACCGGTAAATCCTGCGGCGCGACCGCCACGCCAGCTCGCGCTTTGTCCAAAGCCAGACGGCGAACATACACTTCCGCCGCTTCTTCTGGCTGGCGCTGCTCTTCAACGTCCGTAATCAGACGTTCAAACTGCAGACCCAATTGCGTGAGCAGTTCACGTCGACGCGGTGAACCGGATGCGAGATACAGGCTTATCATAGTCTTCCTTACTGAACAGCGAACTGTCGGCGAATCTTTCTCATTAATAAGAATAGCCAGGGCCATAGAATGCCGTCGACCAGACTGCTCCAGAAGATTTCCGGGCGAAATGAGACGTTGATGACCAGGAATTCAGCCCAGAAAACAATGACATCCACCGCGAGCGACAGCACCATAACCATTAATGCCTGCTGCCACAACGCCAGATTTCGGAATAGCTGAAATTTGAAGGCCACCAGATACGCGATGATGCTGAACGCCAGCGCGCGCACCCCCAGCGTCGAACCGGCCACCAGGTCCATCACGGCCCCTAAAAAGAAGCCTGTACCAACATTAACCCGGTGCGGTAATGCCAGAACCCAGTAAACCAGGATCAACAAAAGCCATGAAGGCCGGAACATGTAGATTTGTTCCGGCCAGGGCATGATTTGCAGAATGAGGGCAATCAGAAAGGACAGCCAGATAACCCATCGGCCCTGGCTGCGATATCGACTCAAGGCTGGCCTCCGCGTGTGTTCGCTGGGATCCCTTGCGAACGACTGCTGTTAGCGGGTGCCGGCGGCCCCATTTGCTGCGTAGGCTGCATCATATCCGGTGCCGGTGGGCCCATTTCGCCTGCTGGCGGCAAGACCTGCGGCATCATCTGCATCAGACGCTCATTCGCCACGCGGTGAACTTCATCTGGTGCCATTGGCATGTCGCCATTCTTATCCGCGCCCCACAACAGCAGCAGGTAACGCAGACGTTGCAGGCCAGCCGTCGGATGCGCCTGAATCACGGTGTAGGCACGTTGGGTATCGACTTTCACGGAAGAGACCACGCCAACCGGGTAGCCTTCAGGGAAACGCCCGCCGAGACCTGACGTCACCAGCACATCGCCGACACGAATGTCGGTGTTGCCCGGCAGATGTTCCAGCTGCAAATCTTCACTGCAGCCGTTACCCGCCGCAATCACGCGAATATCATTACGTAACACCTGAATCGGCAACGCATGCGAAGCATCACAAATCAGCAGTACACGGCTGGTCACCTGACCCACAGCCACCACCTGACCCACTACACCTTTATCACTGATCACCGGCTGGCCTTCGTAAACACCGTTTACGCTGCCTTTATCGATAACCACCTGATCGGTATACGGATCGGTGCCGGTTGAAATCACCTGGGTCACCATCTTGTGCTCATCCTGACGCAGCGGCGAGCCGAGCAGCTCACGCAGACGTGCGTTTTCCTGCTTGTATTGCCCCAGCATCAGCAGGTCACTATTTTTCAGGAAGAGCTCACGGCGCAGCGCTTTGTTTTCCAGCTCGAGCTGCTGGCGTGAAGCCAGCGTTTCTGAGACGCCGTCAAGAAGCTGTCGCGGCCCATTGGCCAGAAAATAAAATGGACTTACCGACGTGTCCAGGTAGTTGCGGATCTGGGAGAAGGAGCTCACGCGGCTGTCTGCGATAATAATCGCGATAGCCACAATGACTGCCAGAAAGAGACGCAACTGCAGGGAAGGCCCCCTGCTAAAAATCGGCTTCATAAATTCTGCGTGTTCCTCGACATCAGGGAAGAAGCGCCAGTCTTATGACTAACGCCTCCAGGGCTGGACGCATCTCGCCGTCGTGCGCAGCGTCGATAGGCGCGACTCCCTGCGCAATTTGACCACGGTCTCAGCCGATGAGGATTTACTCCTCGCTGAACAAATCGCCGCCGTGCATGTCGATCATTTCCAACGCTTTACCACCGCCGCGCGCGACGCAGGTCAGCGGGTCTTCTGCAACGACAACCGGAATACCGGTTTCTTCCATCAGCAGACGATCCAGATTGCGCAGCAATGCGCCACCACCGGTCAGCACCATGCCGCGCTCGGAGATATCAGAAGCCAGTTCTGGTGGGCACTGTTCCAGCGCGACCATCACTGCACTCACGATACCCGTCAACGGCTCTTGCAGCGCTTCGAGGATTTCATTGGAGTTCAGGGTAAAACCACGCGGTACACCTTCAGCCAGGTTACGACCACGTACTTCAATTTCGTGTACTTCATCACCCGGATAGGCAGAACCAATGCCGTGCTTGATACGTTCCGCAGTGGCTTCACCAATCAGTGAACCGTAGTTGCGGCGCACATAGTTAATGATAGCTTCATCGAAGCGGTCACCACCGATACGTACAGAAGAAGAGTAGACCACGCCGTTCAGGGAGATAACGGCCACTTCAGTGGTACCACCACCGATATCCACCACCATCGAACCGGTTGCTTCAGATACCGGCAGGCCTGCACCAATTGCGGCAGCCATCGGCTCTTCAATCAGAAACACTTCGCGCGCGCCTGCACCTTGTGCAGATTCACGAATAGCACGGCGCTCAACCTGAGTGGCGCCAACCGGTACGCAGACCAGCACACGTGGGCTTGGACGCATAAAGCTGTTGCTGTGCACTTGCTTAATGAAGTGCTGGAGCATTTTTTCAGTCACGAAGAAATCGGCGATCACGCCATCTTTCATAGGACGGATGGCCGCGATGTTGCCTGGAGTACGACCCAGCATCTGCTTGGCGTCATGACCTACGGCCGCAACGCTCTTTGGCGAACCGGCACGATCCTGACGAATGGCAACCACGGAAGGCTCGTTCAGCACGATGCCTTGTCCTTTTACGTAAATCAGGGTATTCGCGGTACCTAGGTCAATGGACAAGTCATTGGAAAACATGCCACGAAATTTTTTAAACATACTAAGGGATAATCCTGCAAGCTGGGGGCGGAAAATAAAATCCGCCTACTTTACCAACCACGCGAAGCCGCTACAAGGCGCAAAAACGTTCTGCTTCGGTGAAAAAATACGCTGAATAATTTTTTGGGCCGATTCGCTTATCCCTGGCCGCCGTTAAATAGCGCTAAGCCGCCCTATTAAACGTAAATTCCCCCTTAATCACCGGGCGAATTTCGACATAAAATCTAACATTTCCAGCCATCATAAGCGCGGACGTAATTCACCAAAGGGCAGAAAAAGGCCCCTCAGCGCCACTTTACTGGCTGAAGACCTAAATTCGATAACGTTGTGAATGTTTTTTCACATTACTGTTCACCGGCAATGATGGCGCAAAGAAGTCGCCCTGCCCACCTGCCACGCCCAGATTCGCCAGCGTTTGCCACTCCGCGCGCGTGCGCACGCCCGCAGCAAAAACTTGTGTCGAGGTGGATTTGCACACTTCCAGTAAACTTTGCACAAATAACTGGTTTTCAGTACGACGTTCAATATTACGTACCAGCCCCGGATCGAGTTTGATCACTTCGATTGGGAACTGCTTGATATAAGCACTGCTCACCACGGTCATGCCCGCCTGATCCACCGCCACACGGCAACCAAACGCGGTCAACATTTGGAAAACCGGCACTAAGCGATTGATGTGTTGACAAACATCAGCCTCAGCAAGTTCAAATAAAAAACGTTTTCTTTGCGATTTTGTACATTGCAGCAAAAGCTTTTGCAGCCAGCGCTGAAATGGACGCTGTAATAAGGAGTCAATATTGACGGGTAACGCCAGCGTTTCATCAGGCCACACTTCAGAGAGTGCCGCGATTCGCGTCACCAGTTGGCGATCCCAACTGTCGGTCAAACCCAGTTGCAGCACCAGTGGCATAAACTCGGCCGACACCACTTCTTTGTCGCCATCGAACACGCGCGCCAGCATTTCACGGTGGTGCACTTTGCCATCCAGCAACACAGCCGGTTTTTGGTAAAGACGTGGGCCGCCGCGATTAAGCGTGTTTTCCAGCAGCGTTCGCCAGCGCACACTACCACGTCCCATGTCTAAGGTATTGCCTTCACCGACTGACCAACTGTTACCGCCCTGCAAGGCGGCACGACGGGTCGCCATCTCGACATTTTCCATCACCTGCGGCACGGTTTCTCCGCTGCGCCACGCGCTGATGCCAATGTGGATTAAATCATCGCGATCGACCATACGCATCGGCGGCAATGAGTCGACCGCGTTGATCAACTGATCGGCGATACTGTTGGCCTCTTTGAGCGTGCGGTGCGGCAATAACACTGCAAAATCGCTGCGGAAGTAGCGTGCCAGTAAAGCGCCTGGATATCGCAGAACAAATGTCGACAGCATATTAATCAGGTCAAACAGGTATTCATCCACCAGTGTTTGGCCCAGCGTTTCATGAAGCGTGTCGAGATCGGGCAGGCGCACCATCATCACCACGCCATGTGTGCCCACATCTTCCTGATCTTCCAGCAGCGTGGCTAACTGGTTATCGAAGAACAGGCGGTTATTCAGGCCGGTGCGTGAATCCTGTGCGGCAAACGTACGGATAAGCGTATCAATGCGCAAGCGCTGCTCGCCCGCTTCCTGAAGATCGTTAAGCAAAGTGTCAATGGCGCGACTGGCTTTTGGCGGCCATTCGGCATAATGGCCGACGTAGGGCACGCGCTCACCCGCCAGAATACGCTCGGAGCGAGCTTCTAAACGCTCCATGTGCTGCCAGCGACGATTGATCCAGCGATGCGTCATCACCAGTAAAGCCGACATAATCGCCACCACGCTGAGCAGGACAATCAGCGTATAGGCACCGGTAAAGGAACGGAACCAGGTTTTCGCAGGATCGAGTACCACTACACGCAGCTCAAGGCCGGGAGAGTGCACTAACGGAAGATCGAACTGAATAAAACGATTCGGCTCATCTTCGAGCATAGGATTTTCATGGCGAGCGAGTTGAAACACCACGGTATTGCCGTTATGCATCTCAATTTGTTCCGCATTGATCACCGGCATGATGCGCGTCAACCACTGCGTCAGTTCTTGTGGCGATTGCGTTGTCAGCGCTTTATCGACTTCGGTCGCTAGCGTATTGACGCGTGTTTCAACGCGCTGTTGCGATAGCCAGATAAAACTAAAAGCGCAGCCGACCAGCATCAATAACATTGCCAGTAAGCTTAATAATGTAATAAACGCAGAAAACTTAGTTGTTAATCGCATCCCTGTGCCTGTATCACTGCGGTTCTAAACGGTCGCCATCCGACGGCGCCAACCTGCTCATTGGCGTAAACCTGAGCAAAATAGCACAAAACATCGTCTGAATCAGCGCCAGACGCGCATCAAATTAGGCGGTGCGCCATGCTAATCGGACCTGCGGCGCGAGTATAGCCGCAAAGTGTGATGGCTTGCGTTTCACACGGACTTTTTCGTCCTATTCTCAACAGAGCCCGCTTGCCAGGAAATTTCATATTTTTCCGGGCAAAGTGGCGTGTCCAGCGCGAGTTGATCATGCTGAGTACAACACCACCTTTTTCGCCGGAGAATGCCATGAAGCTGAAGCAATACCTTACCGAATCCGACGTGACGCCCGAGAGCATCTTTAATATGCGCCGCCGTCAGGTGTTGAAAGCGCTGGGATTAGGCGCCGCTGCGGCAAGTTTACCCGGCGCGGCGCAGGCAGATGTGCTGAGCTGGTTTAAAGGCAATGACCGTCCACCTGCCCCCGCAGGTCGCGATCTGCAATTTACCAAACCCGCGCAGTATCAGGCCGATCTGCCGATGACACCGTTTGACAAGGTTTCTGGCTATAACAACTTTTATGAGTTTGGTCTGGATAAGGCCGATCCAGCTGCCAACGCCGGCACGCTGAAAACTGAGCCCTGGCAGTTGCGCATTGAAGGTGAAGTGGCGAAACCGATCACGCTGGATATGGACGACATCTTTAAACGTTTTGCCATGGAGCAGCGTATTTATCGCATGCGCTGTGTTGAAGCGTGGTCGATGGTGATCCCCTGGGTGGGCTTTGAGCTGAATAAATTACTCAAACTGGCTGAACCCACCAGCAATGCCCGCTTTGTCGCTTTTCAGACGTTATATGCTCCGGACCAGATGCCAGGTCAGAAAGATCGCTTTATTGGCGGTGGGCTGGATTATCCGTATGAGGAAGGGTTGCGTCTTGATGAAGCGATGCACCCTCTCACACTATTAAGCACCGGCGTGTACGGTAAAGCGCTGCCGCCACAGAATGGCGCCCCGATTCGCCTGACGGTGCCGTGGAAATACGGTTTCAAGGGCATCAAATCCATCGTTAAAATCACCCTGACGCGCGACCAGCCTCCTACCACATGGAACCAAATCGCCAATAACGAATATGGATTTTATGCCAACGTTAACCCCCATGTGAATCACCCGCGCTGGTCGCAGGCCACCGAGCGTTTTATTGGTTCCGGCGGCATTCTGAATGTCGAACGCCAGCCAACCCTGCTGTTTAACGGCTACGCTAAAGAGGTGGCTTCACTGTATCGCGGGCTCAATTTACGGGAGAATTACTGAGTGCGACTGACGTTACGCCATATCACCCTGTTAAAAGTGGTGCTGCATCTCGCGGCTTTCCTGCCGTTTGTGTATCTGTTTATGGCAGCCAGCCAGGGCTGGTTAAGTGCCGATCCGGCGAAAGATATCCAGCATTTTACCGGCAGAATGGCGTTAAAGTTGCTTCTGGCGACGCTGCTGGTGAGCCCACTCACGCGTTACCTGAAACAGCCTCTGCTGATTCGCACACGCCGCCTGCTCGGCGTGTGGTGTTTTGCCTGGGCATGTTTGCATTTGACCAGCTACTATCTGCTGGAACTGGGTTATAACCACCTGCAACTGCTGGGTAGTGAGATCGTTTCACGTCCTTATCTGTTACTGGGTATGATCTGCTGGCTGGTGCTGTTTGCCCTCGCCATCACCTCATTTCAACGTGCCCAACGTAAGCTTGGCCGTCGCTGGCAAACCCTGCACAACGGCATCTATCTTGTCGCGATCCTCGCACCTATCCACTATCTTTGGTCGGTGAAAGTCTTCTCCCCGCAGCCCTGGATTTATGCGCTGGTGGCTTTAGTGCTGTTAGGTTGGCGTTACAATAAGTTGCGTAAACTTCTGCATCGATAATCCCCGCATGGTTGTCTTCCTGCTGTGAAATCTGATAAAAGGTGTGGCTTTCGGGCCGCATCCGATCAACTTCGCAGATAAGACCAGTATTTTGCTGCGAATTGCGACGAAACGGATATAATGCCCGGCTTTATTGCAAGCGAAGTCGTCTTTTTCACTCACAGGAGTGACAAACGACAGATGTCGCGGTATTTTACGCGATGCCTTACTGATTGCAGGAGATAGCAGCAAGATGGCGCACGAATTTCACATACTGCTTTTAAACGGCCCCAACCTGAATTTGTTGGGAACGCGCGAGCCTGAGAAGTATGGGCACACCACGTTGGCAGAAATTGTCAGCGATTTGACCCAGCAGGCCGATCAGCACCATGTGAAATTGAGTCATTTGCAATCGAATGCAGAGTTTCAGTTGATTGATCGTATTCACGAGGCCCGTGGCAATGTGGATTACATCATCATCAACCCGGCTGCATTCACGCACACCAGCGTTGCACTGCGTGATGCCCTGTTGGCGGTTAGCATCCCTTTTATTGAGGTGCATCTCTCGAACGTGCATGCACGTGAGCCGTTCCGACATCACTCCTATCTTTCTGATGTATCTGCTGGCGTCATTTGTGGACTTGGCGCTGATGGATACTCATGGGCTTTACAAACGGCAGTAAAACGCCTGTCACATTCCAATTAAACAGAGTACGGAACCACACTCATGGATATTCGTAAAATTAAGAAACTGATCGAACTGGTAGAAGAGTCTGGCATCTCCGAGCTGGAAATCTCTGAAGGCGAAGAGTCAGTTCGTATCAGCCGTTCACCTGCGAACGCTGGCTATCCGGTCATGCAACAGGCTTATGCTGCGCCAGTGATGCAGCAGCCTGCGCTGGCGACCGCCGTTGCACCTGCAGCCGCTGCGCC
>NZ_JASGBX010000025.1:0-34025 GCF_030053335.1 Pantoea sp. EABMAA-21 | reverse complement strand
AAAATCATGTCCGACGAACATTTCCAGCAGGGTGGCACCAACATCCACTATCTGGAGAAAAAACTCGGCCTGCACGACTAAACCAATCCTCTCGCCGCCATTCTGCCGTTGGCGGCATTTTCTATCCTGACAGTAAAATCTGGAGGTCAGTTTGTCTGAACTTTCCTATGTGACAGGCGACTGTCACTCAGCCTGGTCAACGTATTTGACGCAGGTTGAACGCGTGTTGCCACTGCTGGGCGATCTTAGCCGCTGGGCCGATACGTTGACGCATCCGAAGCGGGCATTAATCGTTGATATCCCTCTGGAAATGGATGATGGCTCAGTGCGTCATTTTGAGGGTTATCGCGTGCAGCACAATTTGTCGCGTGGGCCGGATAAGGGTGGGGTGCGTTTCCATCCTGATGTGACGTTGCAGGAAGTGATGGCGCTCTCTGCATGGATGACGGTGAAGTGCGCCGCACTAAATTTGCCGTTTGGCGGAGCAAAAGGCGGCGTGCGTGTCGATCCGGCTACCTTATCCCAGAAAGAGCTGGAGCGTTTAACCCGGCGCTATACCAGCGAGATCGGCAATATGATTGGTCCCCAACAGGATATTCCCGCCCCTGATGTTGGAACCAACGCGCAGGTAATGGCGTGGATGATGGATACCTGGTCGATGAACGTTGGCGCCACTACCACCGGCGTAGTGACCGGCAAACCGGTGCATCTGGGCGGGTCACTGGGGCGCGTCAAAGCCACCGGGCGCGGGGTTTTCGTCACCGGTTGCAGCGCTGCGACTAAGCTGGGCATTGATGTGCCAGATAGCCGCGTGGCGGTGCAGGGTTTTGGTAACGTTGGCAGCGTCAGCGCCGAACTGTTCCATGCGATTGGGGCAAAAGTGGTGGCGGTGCAGGATCACAAAGCCACATTGTATTTGTCCAGCGGAGTGGATATCCCGGCGTTACAGACGTGGCAGCAGGCTCACGGTAGTATCGCGGGCTTCCCGGGTGCTGACACCATAGCGGATGAACATTTTTGGACGCAGCCTTACGACATTCTGGTTCCTGCTGCGCTGGAAGGGCAGATTACTGCTGAACGTGCCAACCAACTGAAGTGCAGCCTGATTATTGAGGGGGCAAATGGCCCAACGCTACCGGAAGCGGATGATATCTTGCAGCAACGCGGCATTGCTGTGGTGCCAGATGTGATTGCGAATGCGGGCGGCGTGACGGTGAGTTACTTCGAATGGGTGCAGGATTTCTCCAGCTTCTTCTGGAGCGAAGAGGAGATCAATCAACGGCTGGACAGCATTATGCAGCACGCGATTGAAACAGTGTGGCATAAAGCGGATGCGCTGAACGTGACGCTGCGTACGGCAGCTTACGCCGTTGCCTGCGAGCGAATTCTGCTGGCAAGGATGGATCGCGGGTTGTATCCGTAAACACATTAGTTTGAGAGAAGCCTCGCAAATGCGGGGTTTTTTATTGTGTGAAGTTTGTTCCGTACACTTAGGTATGTATAATATTTTATACACAAATGGAGTGGTGTGGAGCGCACAGAAATGGATGAAAAGGATTTAGACTGGCGTGGTACAACGCTGGAGGACATCAAAATGTTCCCCAATGAGGTGAAAAAGGACGTTGGATTTGAACTTCACAAAATTCAAAATGGGCATAATCCCACTCACTACAAGGCTGTGAATCGCTGGGGAGCAGGTGTTATTGAGGTCAAAATAAAAGGCAATGATGGCGAATATCGCGTCGTTTATGTGGCAAAATTTGTTGAAGCCATTTATGTCATACACGCCTTCCAAAAGAAAACACAACAAACCAGCCCCAAAGATGTGAATATAATCATCGAGCGTTATAAAGCAGTTATCGAAGAACGGAGAAAACTAACATGACCGATAAAATCGATACCCAGTCGCGGCATATCACCAAAGCGGGCAGCAATATTTTTGCTGATCTCGGATTCGAACCGGCTGAAGCGGACTCCCTTCTGACACAATCTCGTGAAGAAATTAACCGAGCCGACGAATTAAAGAAGCAGCTAATGACTGAAATTTCTGAATGGATGACGGCAAGTGGCCATAAGCAGATTGAAGCGGCAAAGATCCTGCACGTTTCCAGACCCCGAGTTTCAGATGTGGTTAATCTAAAAACAGAAAAATTTACCATTGATTCGTTAGTGGGTATGGTTGCGGCGATGGGCAAAAAGGTCCAGTTAGTGATCGAGTAATTCACCCGCTGCAAACTTGACTGCGAGTAGTCGAAAAAGGCCAGCATTGCTGGCCTTTCTATATATTAGAACTGATACACCAGACCCAATGCTACCTGGTCATCATTCGGCAGACCGAGTTTGTTGTTATCGTCGAGCAGGTTGATCTTGTAGGCCACAAAGGTCTACATGTTTTTATTGAAGTAGTAGGTTAATCCTGGCTCAAGGAATTTAAGTAAAGCTTCATTGCCCATGAGCCTTTAAGTAGGCTCATTATCAAGAATACCGCAGGTGCCCTTAAAGCATCTGGGCATAAGCTTCAAGCTGGTCGGCAACCATGCCCTAGCCGCTATGAAAGCCCATTTTTTCATGTTCGGCGCGTGCTTCAGCGTTGCGATGCCTGGCAATGGCAACGTAACGAGTCGCGTGCGGATTGAGCGGTTCCAGTAGCAATATTGCGGTCATGAAAGGATGCTCAGCAGGTTTCCATCCTTCTGTATAGGTATCGGTAAAGACGAGTTTACGACCCGGTATCAGCTCCAGAAACACCCCTTCGTTGCGCATTTCATTCCCCTCCACCTCAAAAATCGTGTTGAACCGACCACCAGGATGCAGATCGATATCTCAACTGACTAACTTATGAGGCTTAGGCACAAAAAAGTGTTGGAGATGTTCTGGTCTGGTCCAGCAGCGCCAAATCACATCGGCGGGTACTTGCAGGGTACGCTCAAGCTGTATATTGGTATCGGCATCTAAAATCATCATGTTTTTCCTGCCCGCTGAATGTCATTTCAACAGTGTAGATGCGAGGCAGAAAACGGGTTAGCTTAGCGGGCGGATACCCTGGCAGAACAGGCTAAGTGTGTGCTGTACAATCAGCTCCGTATCAAACTCCGGCTCATTGGCGAAGCGTGTGAACGGCACGAGAATCAGGCTCAGGATGGAGGTCATCAACAAATCGGGATTTAGCGCCGCATTTAATAATCCCTGCTGTTGCCAGCGCACAATCAAAGCCCTGACTTTGTCGCGTCCCGCATGACCATATCGTTCTTTAATGTGCTGACCTAAGCCGTGAGAACCGCTGGTGACTTCTTGCATCCACAGTGGGGCAAACCAGTCATTGTTCAGTACTATGTCAGCGATTTCACGAATAAATCCACTAAAAGTAGTGACAGGGTCACTTTCGTCATTGTTGAAGTGAGCTTCAAGACGCTGGCGTAGCGGTAAAAAGCGCTCCTCAACCACCACATCTAACAACGATTCGCGCGACTGAAAATAGTAGTTGAGCATCGCCGGACTCACGCCAGCTTTACGTGCAATCGCATTCAGCGAGGTTTCAGCGATGCCGCTTTCGGCATAAATCGCAAGCGTAATGTCCAACAGGTGCTCGCGCTGTTGTGCAGTGATGGCTCCGCCCCGAGGACGTCCAGGACGGCGGGGTTTGGCAGGAGTTGTCTTATCATCAGCTGGGACTTTTCGTGCGGTCATCTTTACGCGCTCACTTGTTTCATGTCAGACTTCGATAAATATTAATTGTGTATTTAATTAATTTCAATTGGTGTCTGATATGAAACCTAAAACACTTGTGCCGCACTCAGGCAGTGGAGAAGAGCGTCTTCCTTCCGTCCGCTTGCTGATGGGCGCATTGATGCTGGTCATGCTGCTTTCCGCCCTTGACCAGACCATCGTCTCGACAGCACTGCCAACCATTGTGGGTGAATTGGGCGGGCTTGATCGGCTGTCGTGGATCGTCACGGCCTACATGTTGGCCTCGACAATTGTTGTCCCGCTTTACGGCAAGTTCGGCGATCTGTTTGGCCGTAAAACGGTGCTACAAATCTCGGTCATCTTGTTTCTCATCGGCTCGGCACTGTGTGGCCTGGCGCAAAATATGGAGCAATTGATCTTTACCCGCGCACTGCAAGGTCTCGGCGGTGGCGGACTGATGGTGGTCAGTATGGCGGCCGTCGCGGATATTATTCCACCAGCAGAACGCGGTAAATACCAGGGACTCTTTGGCGGCGTTTTCGGTCTGGCGACCGTGGTGGGGCCATTACTGGGGGGCTTCATCGTCCAGCACGCCTCGTGGCGCTGGATTTTCTATATCAATTTACCGTTAGGGTTGTTTGCGCTGCTGATTATTAATGCGGTGTTTAAAGCCGATAACAAACGTAAACCGCATGAGATTGATTACCCCGGTGCTGTTTGCCTGAGTCTTGCGCTAGTGGGTATCACCCTGTTTACCAGTGAAGGCGGTACGTTGCGGGCATGGAGCGATCCGCAGTTGTGGTGCATCCTGGCGTTTGGTCTGGTCGGGGTGATTGGCTTTATCTACGAAGAACGTCGTGCATGGGAACCGATTATTCCGCTTGGGCTGTTCCGTAATCGCAGTTTTTCGCTCTCCAGTTTGATGGCTTTTATTGTCGGGATGTCGCTGTTCGGCAGCGTCACTTTCCTTCCGCTCTATTTGCAGGTGGTGAAAGGCTCAACCCCGACCGAAGCTGGGTTGCAGTTGCTGCCGCTGATGGGTGGGCTGCTGGTGACATCGATTATCAGCGGACGCATTATCAGTCGTACTGGTCGGTATCGTCTTTTTCCGATTGGCGGAACCTTGCTGGCGACGGTTGGGATGGCACTCATGACGACGCTGACGCTGCAATCCTCGCTGTGGCAGATTTATCTCTACGCCTGCGTGCTCGGAATGGGCATGGGGATGGTGATGCAGGTGTTAGTCCTGGCCGTTCAGAACAGTGTGACACCCGACCGTATTGGCGTCGCCACATCCTCTGTCACGTTGTTCCGTTCGGTGGGCGGTTCAATCGGGGTGGCGCTGTTTGGCGCGATGTTTAGTCACGTGTTGAAATCAGGTTTGACTGAATTGGTGGAAAAGGGCGATGTATTGCCCGCCACGCTGGACCCGAATGTAGTGCACCATTTGCCGTATGATGTGCAACAAGCGTATTTGCAGGTATTTAGCGCAGCGGTACATGCGGCATTCCAGATGGCGGCGGTGGTGATGGCGCTGGCCTTTATTCTGTCATTATTCCTGCCAGAGTCGCCGTTACGCAGTCAATCCAAACAATAAAATGATGCCCGCTTGCCACCATCGGCAGACAGATGCTGATGGTGGGATGAAATAGCAGCAGAGTTGGGCGAATTAATAACCTCCAAAGCGAAAATTGGCGAAAGAATAGTTAATTTTTATCCCAAATACATGATGTTACCTTTGCGTAAACTTAAGTAAAAAAGAAGAGGATTAAAAGAATTCAGCGGCGAGCTATTTATTTTTGCAACTTTTTTGCGGTATAAATCTCTAACCACTGTCTCCCTCAGCGAAAACGTCATCCCATGATCAACTCTGCGGCCAGAAAATTTATCGCCTGTCTGTTTGTTATTATCCTGGCAGGTTGCTCTTCCAAAACTTCTCATGCACCTGCGGAAGAGAGTGTCGATGCTTCAACCGATGGTGGTAAGCAACCCGATTTGATTCCCGTGATCGCGGCATTACACGACCAGATGCACTCATGGGAAGGTACCAAATATCAGTGGGGCGGCACGCAATTAAACGGTGTGGATTGCTCCGGTTTTGTCTGGCGAACCTTAAAAGATCGTTTCAATATTCCAATGGATCGTGTCACAACGCGCGAATTAATTGCCATGGGGCAGCCGGTTGATAAGGCGCACCTGCAACCCGGTGATTTAGTGTTCTTTCGTATCAAACACGAGTTACATGTTGGCTTTTATGACACCGACCATCAATTCCTCCACGCTTCGGTTAGCCAGGGCGTGATGCGCTCCTCACTGAATAATCCGTATTGGAAATCGGTATATCTGGAGGCGCGGCGTCTGCCACGTGAACAGAATTCGCAGATCAGCTTTAATTATAAAAATAAAGTGTGATGCAGAAAGTATCCCCGGCCTGGCGCCGGGGATTTTTTTATCAGAATTGATATGACACGCTAACCGAGAAGTTGCGCGGCTCACCGTAAACATAGTTGTTCATATAGGTGTAGTACTCACGGTCGAATAAGTTATCGACGTTAGCTTGCACCGCAACCTGTTTGGTGACCTGATAACGGGCAAACAGGTTTGCCAGTGGATAGCTTCCCTGATACACGCGCTGGGTGCTGCCGTCTGGCGCGCTCACATCTTCAAATACGCGGTTCTGCCAGTTAATACCGCCACCGATGGTCAGGTCAGGCAACATCGGTACGTTGTATCGGGTAAACAGCTTGAACTGGGTTTGCGGTTGATCAGGGTTATAACGACCATCCGAATCACGCGCTACATAGCGCGTTGCGCCGAAGGTTAATTGCAGGTTATCGGTAAGCGCACCGTTTAGTTCAAACTCGGCGCCTTTGCTGCGTGCGCCCTTAGTGGCGGTGTAGGCCTGTTCGCTGCTGTTATTAACGTAGACGCCATCCTCTGCTGTCCCGACATTTTCTTGCTGAATGCGGAATACCGCAAAGGTTGCGGTCAAACGACCGTCATACCAGGCCGATTTTAACCCCGTTTCGTAGCTTTTTCCGGTAACCGGAGAAAGGTAGTGGCCTGAGCTATTGCGATAGGTTTGAGGCTGGAAAATCGACGTATAGCTGGCGTACGCAGACCAGGTATCGTTGATGTCATACACCAGACCGGCATACGGCGTGGTGTTGTGCTGGGTCATATCGCCGCTGCTGCCGTTGGTGCTCCATTCGGTGTAGCGAGCACCAATAATCAGTGATAGCGGATCGGCCAATGAAATACGTGCGGCGGTGTAAGCAGACTTCTGGCGAATGACGTCATTGGCATTCAGATACCAACCTTGCCACTGCGGCTCAGCAAGATTGCCGTTCCAGTTGTTGTTAAATGGCCCCATATCAGCGGCGGTAATATCATATTCATCCAGATCAGTGACGCCATCCTGGCTGTAAGTCTGGTTGTGCTGGCGGCTGTAACTCAAGCCAGCCATCAACTGGTGCTGACGGCCAAATAACTCAAACGGGCCGCTGGCGTAACCATCAACGGAGGTCAGTTCACGTTTACCACGGTCCAGGCTGCCGTAGCCGGTTACGCCTTCGCCGGTACTCTCGTCAGGGAATGCGCTATACAGGTTAAGCAACTTATCGCTAAAGGTATTTTTGGCATGGGTACCATTCACATGGAAGCTCCAGCCGTTATCGAAGTTATGCACCAGATCGGCGTAAACCTTCTGTATTTCAGTGTGATAGTAAGTCCAATCGGCGGCGGAGTTCAGGCTGCGGTTGTAGTGCGTAAGAGAACCGTTGCTATAGAAATCCGGTAAGCCACCCCAGGTAGGATCGCGCGTATCGGCCTTTTCGTAGTCATAACCTAATGAAAGGGTAGTATTAGCGGTGATATCCGCATCGACCACGCCATAAAGGAACTTCTTGTTTTTATGATAGCGATCTAACCAACTGTCCTGATCCTGATAACCCGTCACCACGCGCCCACGCAATGAGCCGTCACTGTTCAATGGCCCAGCGATGTCAGCGACGTAACGCTGTTTATCCCAACTGCCATAGCTAGCGTCCACCGAACCCGTAAACTCTTTGCTGTCGGCGTGCTTGCGCACCATATTCACCGAAGCAGAGGGACTGCCAGCACCAGTCATCAAACCGGTGGCACCGCGCACCACTTCAATACGATCGTAAATGGCCGTGTCCGAGGCTGCATCACCATAGTTCCAGCTATCACCGACCGAGGTGGGGATGCCGTCAAAGGTGAAGTTGGTGATCTTGAAACCGCGCGAATAGTATTCTGAACGTTCAGAATCCACCAAATTGCTGGTGATACCAGTGGTGTTGTTCAGCACGTCGGTGACGGTTTGCAACTGCTGATCCTGCATACGCTGCTGCGTCACCACACTCACTGATTGCGGGACATCGCGCGGAGTGAGTAGCAGTTTAGTGCCGGCGCGCGTGGTTTTCACCGCATAATCCTGTTTCTCAGTATCACCACTGCTGTCACTGCTGGTGGCATTGACCACCAGATCCTGCTGAGTCGTATCGGCAGCCTGCGCCAAAGTGGGGTTGAGAAGGGCGTGTACTGCCATCGCCAACAATGAAACGCTAAACGTTTTGCGGATGCCTGATTCCCTGCCGTTCGAAGACATAATAGTTTCCGTGATAAATGATTGTTATATGAAGCCATTACGCTTCAGTTGTTATGCTGGTGCTCATCTACCCCCACCAAAAGGGCAGAGTAAACGAAGGTTCGATCTGATTACGAACGCCAATGATAATCATTTGCTTTATAGAATCTCGCAAGGATTCAATTTGAAGTGTAATAATGTGTAAACACGAAGTAATTCAGTCATCTGGAGGGATTTATAACCCGTTAGTTGCTGGTGTTTTCACTTTTATTTGGCAAGATTTGGCACTTTTTTAATATCAGGTAGCGTCAAATCAGGCGGCGAATTGAGTTAGCCGGGTGGAATTAGCACATAAATCTACGTGAATATTTGCTTACGCTAAGTTAATGCGTATGATTCTCATTCTTCTTATATTTTCCGCCCACCTTAATGTGGTCGGAGCCGTTGATCCATTGATGGAGTTCAGCATGAAATCGTTGTTTAGCCCGCGTAAAGCCACTGTCGCCATGGCGATCGCCGCAGCCTTTAGCTTGACAGCTTGCCAGGCACCAGCCAAAAAAGCCGAAGCGCCAGCCGCTGAAACCGTAAAACCGGTTGATACCGCAGTGATGAAACGCGACCTGGGCGATGGTCTGTATGAAATGGCCTACTCCCCGGCGTCCAAAGCCCTGTTTGTCGCCAGCGCGCAGGCATTCAAAGATGTCAACGGCGGTATGATCTATCGTCTCGATCCTGCGACGCTTGAGACCAAGGGTGAGACACACACCGATCTGAAAAACTTTGGTACGGCGATCGATGAGCAGGGCAGCGTGTTCTACACCACCAACTCACTGGATGGCGCTATTTCCAAAGTGGACGCGCAAAGCGGTAAAGTGCTGCAGCGTTTAGTGTTCCCGGGCAAAATCAGCAAAGAAGGCTACCCAGCGGGTGCGCGTGAAGTGCTGTGGCATGGCAATGAGTTGTATGTCGGTCGAGTGGCCGATCCAGGTTACATCTCCGTGGTGGATACCAAGACCTTCAAGCTGAAGACCGAGATCAAAAACGCCGGCAAATGGGTAACGGGCATTATTTATTCACCGGTGACTGAGCGCATTTATGCGGCCAACGGTTCTGGGGAAATCCTGGTGATCAATCCACGCACTCACAAAATCGAGAAGCGCTGGACTGCAGGTGACGGTAAAGAGTATCTGTTCCTGAACATGGCAGAAGATCCATCCACTGGCCGCCTGTTTGTGACTGACGATTCTAAAGGCAAAGCCACATTGGTCTTTGACGAGCGCACCGGTAAAGTGATCAAGCGTATCGAGGGTGATTCTCTGGGTATTAAATTCGATGCGAAGCGCAATGAGATCTTCATCAGCCAGCGCGAATCGAAGAAAGTACTGCAGTTGGATGCCACCACTTACGCAGTGAAGAACAGTTGGTCATTCGAACAGAATCCCAACAGCCTGCTGATTGGACCGGATAACAATACCCTGTATGTGACCTTGAAGGCCGAATTCAATAAAGACTCTTCAACTAAAGGCACCGATGGTATTGCGCGTATTACACTGAAATAAGATTGCGCTATGAAAAGATGCCCTCGAAAGAGGGCATTTTGCTTTTGGAAGAACGAAAAATTAACGATTGAGTTGCCCGGTCAGCCAGAATTTTTTATAGCGTGCAGGTGGAATGCCGACAAGATTATGAAAGATGCGATGGAAGTTATTGACGTTATCGTAACCCACGGCGTTAGCCACCTCAGTGACACCCAGATTGGTGCTCAATAGCAAATTTTGCGCCTCGCCAATTCGGCGACGCGTCTGATATTGTTTGGGTGAATACCCTGAATAATCTTTGAATACGTGCGCCAGATAAAATTGATTCATATTCAATGCAGCGGTGATCGAACTCAGTGCGATATCTTCTTTATAGTGATTATCAATGTAATCTTTGATGCGTTGTCCCAGTAGGGTGTTATTGCTCTCCTGCTCTTGTTTGTTTTCAATCCAGATATTGCGGCACAGTAATAGCAGCACGCTCAGTAAGTTATCGCCGATTTCGGCACTAAAGAGCCGTTTGCTGTTAACGTGTGCCCACATCTGATCAAACAACTGGCAAATTTCATCATAAAACTCACCGCTGGGCATCACGGCAGGTTGGGCGCGCGTGGTGAGAACATTGAGAGGCAAGCCATCAACCTTAAGTTGCTCAACGCCGCAACTGAAGATCAATAAATCGTCTGACGCATCAGGGCTTTCGTCATGAAGTACATTCGCGTTAAACAACATGATATCGCCTTGCTTGACGTCATAGCCTCGGCCATCGATGTTGTAGATGCCACTGCCTGAGCGTATGAACATCACTTCAAAGCGGTCATCATGCTTGTGCATGACGCGAGGAATGGCCTCTTCTTTACCTTCTGCTTTGCACATAAACGCCAGGCGCGGACGCAAACTGTTGTCGAAGCCACGGGCGGAGGGATGTTCATTGATGCAAAAGGTAATCATGGTAGCTCCTGTTGGTATAGCGCTATTCTTGCATTAGTTTTCAGCCTCGTAATCATCATTTTTGCTTATTACTGATATTTAATCCATTGACAGGTAAGGCGTTGATGATTTTAGGAGAGTGCCAGGTGTTGATTTTTGTTTTTTAAACATTGGCTAAAATATAAATTTGATCGTCGTCACACTTTTGTTTTGATCAAAATACACCCGCGCATTAAATACCAGGAAAGCATGATGTTGTGTTGAGCGGCATGAACTTGCAATCAATAGGGATAAGTTGAGGGCTAAAATGAAAATATCATCAATATTGCTGTATTCGAACAGGTGGAAATACAAAATTGTCGAAACCACAGGCGATAAGTGCCATTGAATGCGTGCCATAGTCGCGAAGAAATATTTTAACAAACATGTGAAAAAATGGCTTTTTTTATTTGTCTTCATTCTTGCTATGTCAATGCATAATATTTGCAATGTGACTTTAATCACTGGTTTTTGTGATTTTTGTGAGGAATATATGATCTTTCGCACGCTGTTAAATCGTGTGGGCGAGAGCAACTGGTGTTTGGAATTCACTTTGATATAACGTTGTTGTAACGAAAAGGGGACTGACAGCGTGTTCAGCGTTGCCAGAAAAATAACAATAATGATGTTGTGCATTAAATAAATGTTCTGATTCAGGCTGCGTAAAATTCCTCAGCGACGACTGACCAAAAATACGGCTTGCAACGGTTTTACCTTACAACCAGATGGAACAGCTATGTATAATAAAACGAACCTGCAAAATCCTCAGCGCATGCGGTTAATCACCATTGTTTCGACGATTGGTGGTTTATGCTTTGGTTACGATACCGGTGTTATTTCCGGTGCGCTGATATTCATGAAGTATGACCTGAATCTGACACCTGCGCAGGAAGGTTTTATTACCTCATTCCTGTTATTCGGTGCGGCACTTGGATCGTTATTTGGCGGATATTTATCGGATAAACAGGGGAGGCGTAAAAACCTGCTATGGGTTGCAGCTATCTTTATGTTTGGCGCTTTAGGCACTGCATTCGCCTGGGATGTGCCCTCAATGATTGTGGCCCGATTTATTCTGGGCTTAGCGGTGGGCTGTGCCTCCGTTACAGTACCTATTTATATTTCCGAATTAGCGCGGGCAGATCAGCGTGAACGATTGGTGACGGTCAACGAATTAATGATCGTGACCGGGCAATTCCTGGCGTATTCCGTTAACGCTGCGATTGTAAACCTGTATCCAGAGATGCAGCACAACTGGCGCATTATGCTGGCGATTCCCGCACTGCCGGGTGCGCTTTTGTGGTTCGGGATGTTAATGATGCCTGAATCGCCACGCTTCTTTATTCGCCGTGGCGAAACGGATAAGGCCGTGAAGGTGCTGAAAACATTGCGCCTTCCGGAGGAAGTCGACCGCGAAGTGAAAGAGATTCAGCAGATCGTTAAGGCTGATCAGGTGAAGTTTAATCTGTTCGCTGAGCTAAAAAATCGCTGGGTGATTCAACTGGTTTTGATTGGTTTAATGATTGTGCTGGCCACTCGAGTGACTGGAGTCAACACCATCATGTACTACGCGCCAACCGTCCTGAAAGCAACTGGGCTCGGTGATGCGGCAGCGGTTACCGGCGCGGTGGCAAACGGCATTATCTCCGTATTGGCGACGCTGCTGGGCATGGCGTTGATTGGCAAGCATTCACGCCGAAAAATGTTTTTCACCGGTCAGGCTGGGGTAACCGTTAGCCTGGTGTTGATTGGCCTGGCGTTTAAATTCTTCTTCCACACTGAAACCGTCAACGGAGTGGATACGCTGCATGCCAATTTCGCCAACGCACCTTATGTCATTCTTGGCTTGATGTTGGTATTCCTGGTGTTTATGCAGGGTTGGATTGCGCCAGTATTCTGGCTGATGTTAGCGGAAATCTATCCATTAAGAATGCGTGGTGTCGGCATGGGCTTTGCGGTATTTGGCCTGTGGATCTTCGACTTTATGATCCAATCTATCTTCCCTTATTTGCTTAGCCATTACGGTGGCGGCATGACTTTCGGTTTCTTCGGCGCGACCAACGTCATCATGCTTATTCTGCTAGTGAAATATTTACCAGAAACGCGTGGCCTGACTCTGGAACAGATTGAAAAGAAATTTCGTTTTTAACCTGAGGATGAATAAATGACAGTCAAAATCGGCTTAATTGGTCTGGGCATGATCGGCCGGGACCATCTGAAACGTTTCCACCATGTTATTTCCGGCGCGCAAGTCACTGCTGTTTGCGATATTAACCACACAACAGCCGCTGCCGTGGCGAACGAATTTGGTGCCACCGCGTTTTATGATGCAGAAGAGATGATCAATTCCGAATTGGTCGATGCAGTCTTTATCTGCTCTATTGGTCCGGTACACAAAGCGCAAATTTTGGCGGCCTTTAATGCGGGCAAGCCCGTATTCTGCGAAAAACCGCTGACACCAACGGCTGATGAATCGAAAGAAATTATTGATGCAGAGGTCAAAGCGGGTAAGCGCCTTTTACAATTGGGCTTTATGCGCCGTTTTGACCCGGGTTATCAGGCGCTGAAGCAGTCGATTGAGGGGGGCGCGTTGGGCGACATCATGTTGATTCACTGTGCTCACCGCAACCCGTCAGTGCCAGAGAGCTACACGCTCGAGATGGCGGTTAACGACTCCGCCACTCACGAAATCGACATCATTCGCTATTTGCTGAACGAAAATATCACGTCTGTGCGTGTAGACAAGCCGCGTAAGAAAACCCGCCGCGCATTGCCGCACTTGCAGGATCCGCTGATTGTGATCTTCGAAACCGAATCCGGTGTTCGTATTGACGATGAACTGTTTGTGAACTGCCACTACGGCTACGACATCCGCTGTGAAGTGATTGGTGAAAATGCCATTGCCGCCTTGACGGAGCAACAGTTCATCAGTACCCGCTCACTGAACGGCAATGCACAACACATTGCGCAATCTTGCATGGAACGTTTTGCAACGGCTTACGATTGCGAAGTTCAGCATTTTGTTGACAGCGTGCGTGATGGTCGCGAAATGAGCGGCCCTTCCTCCTGGGATGGCTACGTCGTCGCGCTGGTCTGTGATGCCAGTCTGGCTTCGCTGAAAGATGGCGAGAAACATGACGTGGTGATTCCAGAGCAGCCCGCGCTTTATCGCTAATAACCTAACTTCTCGCGAAAAGTGAGGAATGACGATGTTGAAACTGACGGAAGATGCGCTGCATTTGCAATGTTGGGCAGCGAATAAAAACCAAGCCATTGAGATAGCGGCAAAGGCGTTAGAGCAGTCCGGTTATGTAAAACCTGGCTTTATCAATGGCATGTTAGCGCGTGAAAAAAGCGTTTCTACCTATATTGGGGCGGGTATTGCTTTCCCTCATTGTGCGAAAGAGAACCTCGACCAGGTGATTAAAACCGGGTATCAGGTTTTTCAATTTCCAAATGGTGTGAGTTGGGGCGCTGGAAAGGTGGTGTTTGTCGTCGTTGCTGTTGCGGCAACTGAAAATGAACATATTCCACTGTTAGCTGATATTGCCAATTTGCTCGGCGATGAAGTGAAAACCACGTTATTAGCCAATGCAAAAACCAAACAAGAATTTATCGAACAATTTGAGAAAGCGTGATTTACGCACCAGATGAAGGATTAAACAATGAAGCTTGCATTATGTACTGACGTTCTGGCGGATTTACCTTTCGCGGCGATGCTGGATAAAGTTAAAAGCTACGGTATTGAGGGCGTTGAAATGACGGCAGGTGGATGGTCACCCTGTCCGCACGTGAAAACAGAGGAACTTCTGGCCTCGCCAGAAAAACTGGAGAAGTTCAAGCAAGAGCTGGCTGAACGAGAAATGCGCATCGTGGCGTTAAACTGCTCAGGGAACCCGTTGGCACCGGGTGAATTGGGTGAGACACACACGAAAAGTAGCTATCGCGCGGTTGAGTTGGCAGGCAAGTTGGGCGTGAAAAAGATCGTGATGATGAGTGGCCTGCCAGGTGGGGGGCCAGAAGATCGCGTGCCGAACTGGATTACCTCTACCATCTCATGGCCAGATTATATGCCGGGTGTAATCGATTATCAGTGGAATGAGGTGGCCATTCCGTGGTGGAAGAAATTTGTCCAGCACGCTAAACAGCATGGCGTAGAACAAATCGCGATTGAAGAGTTCCCATGCCAATTGGTGTACAACCCCTCGACATTGCTGCGCCTGCGTCACGAGGTGGATGACATGATCGGCATGAACCTCGATCCTTCGCACCTGATTGCGATGGGTGCGGACCCGATTGCTGCTGCACGTAAGCTGGAAGGGGCAGTGTTCCACGTCCACGGCAAGGACGCGCGTATTGAGCGTGGTTTGGCCGACGTTGACGGCTTGATGGAGTATCAACCGGTGACGAACACGAAAACCCGGACCTGGAACTACGTTGCTGTCGGTTGCGGTCAGGATCTGAAGTGGTGGAAAGAGTTCTTTTCTGTATTGCGCATGACCGGTTACAACGGCGACGTCTCGCTGGAGATGGAAGACCTTACCATGAGCGTGGAGGCTGGTCTGCAGACTTCCATTGATGCGCTGAACGCAACGCTGAGTCAGTAGGTTTGTATCAAATTAAGGCCGCTGTCTCATAGAGATGGCGGTATTTTAAGTTCGCTCTTACACTCCAATCCGGTCTCAATCGCATTTTGTTAGAGATTTACTGCGACTTACATCACTCAGAATGATTACATCACCATTTTTCCTGCCCAATCCCACTCATTTTTGATTCGAAAACATCATTACGTATGGATTTTGTTTAGGATCTATTTATTATATTAAAAACCCGTGCGTTTCTAAGGTATCTGATTAACGTTGCGTTGCGTGATTGTTAATCGGCGGGTGTTTTACGTTATATCAATCAATTAGATATTTTTTCCTCCGTTTTGCGGGGGATTTTGAGCGTGTCACTAACCAGGGATACACCATGAGTACATCGCAAGACCTGCCACTCGGCGAGGTCCAGTTGTCACGTCGGAGAGTGTTACTGTCCGGCGCTGTGATCGTGGCTGGCGGCCTGATCACCACGACGATTCCGCGTTTGGCGTTTGCAGACTCGTCGAAAAATTTCATTCCTTTCATGCAGATATCTCGTTTTCTGGTCAATCACAAACTGGATGATACGGTCGGGCAGCGCATGTTGGCGCTGTTGGAACTCGAACAGCCGGAACTCATGACAAATCTCAATCATCTGCTGGCAATTGCCAAAGCTAATAAGGCGCAGATCGTTGAGGATTTCTTCCCGGCGATTCCGGAAGGTGCTTTGCAGCAACTGGCGCACAAAATCATCTTTGGCTGGTACACCGGCTGCCTCGAACCGAAACGTTCGGCAAAAGCGTTCGCTTATGAAAAGGCGCTGACCTGGAACACCACGATGGACACCATCACGATTCCGTCTTACGGCATCAGTGGGCCAAATAACTGGCAGCGCACCAACACACCGGTTCTTCCCGTACCGAAATTCTGACCAATAAAAGAAGATAAAATATGGCAGCTCCTTCTCAGTCACCCGTGGTGATCGTTGGCACCGGCGTGGTCGGTGTGGTGATCGCTGAGCAACTGCTTGATGCCGGCATTCCGGTATTGATGCTGGAAGCCGGCCCGCGCGTTTCGCGTGCCGAAATCGTTGAAAATTATCGCAATCTACCCCTGGCGGCCAAAGGCAACCCGATTGAGTGCTACCCGTCCCGCGATTGGGCTCCGCATCCGGAACCGGCAGGGGCGGGCAAAGGGTATCTGCAATTAAGCGGCGAAGACTCTTATGCGCAAAGCTATGTGCGATATGCGGGCGGATCGACCTGGCACTGGGCAGGAACATGTTGGCGCTTAACGCCTGCGGATATGCAATTGCATTCTCGCTACGGCGTTGGCCGTGACTGGGCGTTTGATTATGAGACGCTGGAACCTTATTACGCCCGTGCTGAATATAAACTCGGCATTTGTGGACCGGACGATCCGGCACTGCAATGGCCGCCACTGCGTTCGAAACCTTATCCGATGCCCGCGCTGCCGTTTGGACCGGGGGAAGCACGCTTTACCGAAGTGGTGCGCGAGAAGCTGGGGTTGCATAACATCCCTACCGCGCAGGCCCGTAACAGCGGCATGTCCTATGACGATCGCCCGGCATGCTGCGCCAATAACAACTGTGTGCCGGTTTGTCCGGTGGGCGCGAAGTATGATGGTGCGACGGCACTTTCCCGCCTCGAAGCCAAAGGTGCCACCATCCTTGATAACGCGGTGGTGTGGCGTATTGAAACCAATGCCGGCAACAAAATCGAAGCGGTGCACTACTACGATCAGCACAAGCAAACCCATCGCGTCAGCGGCAAGTTGTTCATCATCGCCTGTAACGGACTGGAGACGCCGAAACTGCTGCTGATGTCAGCTGACTCGCGTAATCCAAACGGCATTGCTAACAGCTCCGATCAAGTCGGCCGCAACATGATGGACCATCCACAAATCACCATGACCTTAACGCTGGATGAACCTTATTGGGCGGGCGTAGGACCAGTGGTGAATAGCGGCATTATGGAAACCTCGCAAGGCGATTTCCGTTCTGAGCATGCGGGTGCTTACTTCCGCTTCAACAACTTTGCGCGCAACCGCTTCGTCACTTTTGGCGCACTGGAGAAAGGGCTGGTGGGTAAAGCACTGGATGAAGAAATCCGCCGCATGACCGCCTGCACCGCCGATATCGTGCTGGCGCATGAGATCCTGCCTGATGCCAATAACCGCCTGACGCTGAGCGATAAAAAGGATTGGCTTGGTCTGCCGAAACCGGCCATTCACTACGATGTGGGCGACTATGTTCGCCGTTCGTACCTGAACTACTCCAAACCGATCGCTGACAAGATTGCCGAAGCGATGGGCGCGATCGATAAGAAGTTCTCGAAACAATTCAACCAGAGCAAGCACATCATGGGTGGCACCATCATGGGTAACGACCCGGCTAATTCGGTAGTGGATAATGAGTGTCGCGCTCACGATCACCGCAATCTGTTCCTGCCGGGCGGCGGGGCGATGGCAAGTACCGCCTGCGGTAACAGCACCTTGACGATGGTGGCGCTCGCCTTTAAAGCCGCTGATGCCATCGTTAAACAGGCTCTGGAGGCGTAATCATGTTGAAAATAAAACAGATCGCGCTGGTTCTGGCACTGGCGAGCGGTGCCGCTCATGCCGCTGATGATGCCTTGGTCAAAAAAGGTGAATATTTAGCGGTAGCCTCAGATTGTACTGCCTGTCATACCGCTGAACACGGTAAACCCTTCGCCGGTGGTAAAGCGATTGAATCACCGGTGGGTGAAATCATCGCCACCAACATCACGCCGTCGAAGGTCGCAGGGATTGGCAACTACAGTGAGCAGCAATTTTCTGATGCGCTGCGTAAAGGTGTGCGTGCCGATGGCGCCAATCTTTATCCGGCGATGCCTTACACCGCGTACGCCACCTTAACGGATGAAGATGTGCATGCGCTGTACGCCTACTTCATGTCAGGCGTGCAGCCGGTGGATAACACGACGGAAGAGACCCATCTGCCGTTCCCGTTGAATCTGCGTTTTTCGATGATGTTCTGGAACGCGCTGTTCCTGAAAGCTCCGGGTTACACAGCGGATGCGTCACACTCTGACAGCTGGAATCGCGGACGCTATCTGGTGGATGGCGCATCGCACTGTAGCACTTGCCACACCCCACGCGGTTTTCTGATGCAGGAGAAAGAGGGTGATGCCTTTACTGGTGCGCAGGTCGGCCCGTGGTTCGCGCCCAATATCACCGCCAACGCGGTGAGTGGGATTGGCCAGTGGTCACAGCAGGATCTTATCACTTACCTGAAAACCGGTCGTCTCGCGGGGAAAGCGCAGGCTGCTGGTAGCATGGCGGAGGCGATTACCCACAGCTTCCAGCACTTATCGGATGCCGATTTGGCCGCCATTGCCGAATACATGGGCAGCGTGACGGATAAAGATGCACCTGCGAGCGGCGCTTCGCGCTTCGAACAGGGTAAAGCGGCTCAAAATCTGGTGGCGTTCCGTGGTGATGTATTCAACGCGCCCACCAGCGATGAAGGTGCTCGCCTGTTCTCCGGCAATTGCGCGTCGTGTCACGGCAGCAGCGGCCAGGGAACCAAAGACGCGTTTTATCCGAGCCTATTCCATAATAGTGCTACTGCAGAGCGTAATCCGTCGAACCTGATTGCTACCATTCTTTACGGTGTGCAGCGTCATACCGCCGAAGGTGATGTGTTTATGCCGCCGTTTGGTTCGCAGCCGAACGCACTGAATCAGCTTGATGATCAGCAAGTTGCCACGCTGTCGAACTGGATCTTGCATCACTACGGCAATGTTGACGCAACCGTCTCACCAGATCAGGTGGCGGAAATCCGTCGTGGTGGACCGTCATCACCACTGGTGATGCTGGCGCAGGTCGGGGTAGGCGTCGGTGCGTTGGTGGTAGTTGCACTGCTGATGTGGTGGCTGATGCGCCGCAGACATAAAAAATAGATTCGATTTTATTCTGTCGCCTGTGATGGCAGGCGACGTTTTTACTGGAAGACACTATGAAGCACTACTCACGCCGCCGCGTGTTGAAGATGGTCGGGCTGGTGACGATTGCCAGCGCCGCAGGCCAGCTTTTGCCGTTGCCGCGCCTTAACGCCGCCCAGTCACCGGCCAACGTGGCTGGGCTGGATGATTTTATGCAGGTTTCACAACTGCTGACGCAACAAGAATCCCTGAACGCCACCGTTGGGCGTGCGCTGCTTTTGGCCCTGAGTCAGACGCAGAAAGGTTTTCTCCCTGCGCTGGCACAGTTGAAGGCGTTACTGCAAAACCAGCCAGAACTGCTGCAGCAAGATCACCTGGCGTTTGTCTCGGATGCGGACAGCGAAAAGCTGGCAAAAGCGATACTTGGCGGCTGGTACAACGGTGTGGTCGGCAAAGGCAATCACGCGCTGTATGTCACCTACGTGAACACGCTCGCCAATCTGCTGGTGGATGACAAATTAGTGCCGCCGAGTTTCTCCTACGGCAAATGTGGTAGCTGGGCGCAACAGCCCTGATTCAGAAGAGTAATGTCGTTATGAAAAACAATAATTCCGCCGATGTGGTTGTTATCGGCGCGGGCGTTAACGGCTCGCTGCTGGCGACCCGTCTGGCAAAAGCAGGTAAATCAGTACTGTTACTAGAGTCCGGCCCGAAAGTAGCACGCGATCAGCTGGTTGAGCGTTTCCGTGCATCGGCGTTCAAATCTGACTTTATGTCGCCGTATCCGTTCTCGCCCAAGGCACCGCATCCGCGCTATACACCGGAACCGAATGATTACCTGCATCAGGCCGGGCCGCATCCGTTTGCTGCGCAGTACATTCGAATGTTTGGTGGCACCAGCTGGCACTGGGCGGCGCAGTTGTGGCGCTTTGTTCCCAACGACTTCCGTCAGCACAGCCAGTATGGCGTCGGCAAAGATTGGCCAATTGGCTATGACGACCTGGAAGAGTACTACTATCAGGCGGAAGTGATCGCGGGGGTCGGCGGATCGCCGGACAATGGTTCGCCGCGCAGCAAACCTTATCCGATGGAGCGCGTGCCGGCGTCCTGGTTGCAGCAACGCGTGACCGCACGCCTGGCACCCGACTTCACCGTGCTCGATGACAGCACGGGTCGCAACAGCCACAGTTACGATGGCCGTCCGGCCTGCTGCGGCAATAACAACTGCATGCCGCTTTGCCCAATCGACGCCCAGTATCACGGCGGGATTGCCGCACAGCAGGCTGAAAACAGCGGCGTGAAAGTGATCACCGAAGCGGTGGTGTATCAGCTGGAGCACGATGCCAAGGGCAATATCGTGGCAGCCAATTACTATGACTGGAACAAAGTCAGCCATCGTGTCACGGCTGAAACCTTTGTACTGGCCGCCAACGCGATTGAAACCCCAAAACTGCTGCTGATGTCTGTCAGCGATAAATTCCCGAACGGTATCGCCAACGCGCACGATAATGTGGGTCGCAACCTGTGCGATCACCCGGCGATAGGCGTGACTTTTGACGTCGATGAAGAGATTTGGCCAGGGCGTGGCCCGGTGAGTCCTTGTTCGATTGGTCAGTTCCGTGACGGCGATTTCCGCAGCGAACATTCACCGTTCCGTATCGATATCTCTAACGCCTCACAGGTTGCCTCAGTGACTAAAGAAGCGCTGGCGGAAGGGCTGTTTGGCAAGAAGTTGCAGGAAGCGATTCGCTTCCGCGCCGCGCGTCGCCTTAGCATCAAAAATGCGCTTGAGCAGTTACCCGATCCGAACAACCGCGTGACCTTGAGCAGCAACAAGGACGAGCTGGGTTTACCCACGCCATCGCTGTATTGGGACGTGAACGACTATGTCATCAAAGGCACCGAAAAAACGCGTGAATGCTATGACGCGATTGCGGCCAAACTCGGCGCAACCAACATTAAGCACAGCAAAACTGGCAAGTTCTCTAATCGTCAGCACATCACCGGCACGCTCTCTATGGGCCTCGACCCGGCGACCAGTGTGACCGATGCGTGGGGGCGTGCACATGATCATCATAATCTGTTTATGGTTGGCACGGGTGTGATGCCAACGGTGGGCACCTGTAACGTCACGCTCACGGCAATGGCGCTGGCTCTTCGTACCGCCGACAAAATCCTGCAGGAGACGCAACATGGCTAAGCACTGGAAAGCCCTGCTTGCAGCAGGCACGTTGGCGTTGGCTGTTTCACAAGCGCATGCCGAGGATCAGCAGCTTATTAAACGTGGCGAGTATCTGGCGATTGCCGGTGACTGCGGCGCGTGCCACACCGAAGCGGGCAAAGCGCCGTTTAGCGGTGGTCATGCCATTGCCAGTCCGTTAGGCACTATCTTCAGCACCAATATCACGCCATCGAAAACAGCGGGAATCGGTAGTTACACTGAGCAGCAGTTTGCAGATGCGTTACGTAAGGGCGAGCGTGGTGATGGTAGTCAGCTTTATCCGGCGATGCCTTATACCGCTTATGCGAAGCTGACCGATGAAGATGTCGCTGCTTTGTATGCTTACTTTATGCATGGCGTGCAGCCGGTGGATGTGCAGCCGGAGAAAACCGCGCTGCCATTCCCGTTCAATTTGCGTTTCAGCATGGCGGCGTGGAACTTGTTGTTCCTCGACAGCAAACCGTTCCAGCCAGATGCCAAACAGTCGGATGAGTGGAATCGCGGCGCCTATCTGGTGCAGGGGTTAACGCACTGCAGCACCTGCCACACGCCGCGTAATTTCCTGATGGCGGAGCAGCAGGATAAGAACCTGCAGGGTGCTTCACTGGGTACCTGGTTTGCGCCCGATATCACGGCGGCTACGTTGCAGGGAAAACCGCACTGGACGCGTGACATGCTGGCACAGTATCTGGCGACAGGCCATGCCAGCAACGGCGCCACGGCGGGTGGACCGATGCTCGAAGCCATTGATAAAAGCTTCTCGCGCATGACGCCAGCAGATCGTCAGGCTATTGCAACGTATCTGCTGCCGCAGGATAGTGCTGCGGCTGAGCCAGCACCGACGAATCACTGGACGCCAGTGCGAGGCGACGACACGCCACAGGCTGCGGTCAGCGAAGGTGAGCAGATCTATCGCAACAACTGCGCCTCCTGCCATAACCTGACAGGTGAAGGGCTAAACGGTTTGCCAGCGTTGCAGAATCATCCGGTGCTCAACACGCCTAACGCCGATAATGTGGCGATGGCGGTATTGGATGGCGTATGGCCAGAACACGATCAGGGGATGATTGGTTTTGCCGGTGAGTTGAATGACCATCAGGTGGCTGCCGTCACTAACTATGTGATGCAGGATATCGGTTACAGCAAGGTGCAAATCACTGAGGAGCGTGTGAAATCATTGCGCGCGGGCGGTGACGCGTCACCTTTGATGCTGGTATCGCGGCTTGGCATGGCTGCTGCGGGCATCATTGTAGTGATCGGTCTGATCTGGTTGAGATTTAGAAAAAGGGACAAACGCTGACGGCTTTGTCCTATGACAAATAGCCAGCTGTTGTTAAGATGCGCTTTTGCGTTATCTAACAGGAGCTGGCTATGTTTTCAGGTCTTAGTGCGTTCCCACTGACCCCCGTCAATGCTACAGGCATCGACGAACAATCCTTTCTAAAGATTCTGGCGCTCTTAACTGCCGCTAAGGTCGACACGCTGGGCGTGCTGGGTTCAACCGGCAGCTATGCCTACTTCTCCCGAGAGCAACGCAAGCGCGTGGCGACACTCGCGGTCCAGCATGCAGACGGTATTCCGGTAATGGTCAGCATTGGCGCGATTAGCACTGATGAAGTGTTGCGGCTGGCTGATGATGCGCAGCAGGCAGGCGTAAGGGCTCTGCTATTGCCGGTAGTTTCGTACCAAAAGCTCACCGAAGAAGAAGTGTTTAATTTTTATGCCGAGGTGGTTCAGCACGTCTCGGTGCCCATTTGTGTTTATGACAACCCCGGCACGACGCACACGCAGTTTTCCGACGCGCTCTACGCACGGATAGCCGCGCTTTCCAACATAGCTTCGATAAAAATCCCCGGTGTTCCTGACCAAATGTCAGCGGCTACCCAGCGGGTGAGCGCACTGCGTGCGCAACTGCCTGAACGCATTAGTATCGGCGTCAGCGGCGATGCCTCAGCGGGTAACGGTCTTATGGCCGGATGTGAGGTTTGGTATTCCGTGTGTGGTGGCTTGTTCCCCAACACGGCATTAGCGCTTACCCGAGCCGCTCAGGCAGGGGATTTCACTGCAGTCGCCGAGCAGTCCCAACGGTTAGCCCCGCTTTGGGCGCTGTTCCGTCAGCATGGCGGAAGTATCCGAGTGATGGCGGCTGCAGCGGCTCTCCTGAGCCTGGCGGACGAGAATAATTTGCCACGCCCACTACGGGCATTATCCAGTGAAGATCAACGGGAAGTGCGACAAGTGATTGAATTTCTGAGTCTGTCTTAGGCTAATTAACTATTAGTGCGATCATAATGATCGCACTAATAGTTAAGATAGATATAGTTTACTTGGTTATTATTACTTCCATCGAAGGCACACAGCCTTCTCATCAAACAAACCAAGGAATATGACCATGAAAACTATCAAAGCAATGTCAATCGCCGCTGTTGCCGCTCTTTCACTGATGTCTGCTGCCAGCTTTGCTCAAACAGTATCTGCCACTTCACTGACTCTGGACGGTGCGGAAGCGAAAATCGCTGCTCAGGCACATCAGCAGAACGCACAATATAAAATCATTGAAGCCAGCGACGGCAATATCGTGCACATGACCGCTGAGTTGTACAAATAATTATCGGATGGTTGCACAGGGAAGTGCCGGAGCAGGCCGCCTTACGGGGCGGCCTTTTTCGTTGAGAGGCGTAATGCAGTGGAGACCGCATCATGAAACAGAATCATGACCAGATTGATCAGCAAGCCAGTGCATTTGTTGAAGCGCTGCGCACGCAGCGTCATGCACATATGCCGGTAATGCGTTTCCATCAGTGGCCGCAGTTTATCTCGACCGTGCGCACCTTGCTTGCGAATAATAATTAGCCTGATCATCATTATCGCACTAATAGTTAATATAGAAACGATAACTAAGGTTATCATTATTTCATCGAGGGCACACAGCCTTCATCAATAACCCAAAGGAATATGACCATGAAAACCATTAAAACACTGACCATCGCCGCTGCTGCCGCTCTTTCACTGATGTCTGCCGCCAGCTTTGCACAGAGCATTTCCGTAGAGTCTTCAACTCTTGACGGTGCAGAAGCAAAAGTTGCGGCAGTGGCACAAGAGCAGGGCGCTCAGTATAAAATCACTGAAGCAAACACCAACAACCGTGTGCACATGACTGCAGAGCTGTACAAATAAGTTTAGTTTCCGCTTCAGCGTTAAGGCCGCCTTCGGGCGGCTTTGCTGTATCTGAAACCTAGAAAACTAACTGCACTTTTGCGGCCCTTTCTTTGTCAGCCGCCAACTCGAGTGCGGCAACCGCCTGGTCCATCGGCATTTCAGCGGACAGTAACGGCAGAGGATCAATTTTCCCCGTCTCCAGCCAACGTACGGCAGTTGAAAACTCATCGACGAACCTAAACGAGCCGCGTAATTGAACCTCTTTAACCAAGAGAGGACCGATGGGATAGGTGATTTCAGCCTGACCCATACCAAGTTGCACGATAATCCCGCCGGGTCGGGTATAGGCAACGACTGAGGCGACGGCAGCGGCAGCGCCGGAGGCCTCAAAACACACATCGAAGCGGCCACCTTGTTCACGCCATCCGGCAACGACTTCTTCATCTCGCGGGTCCCAGACCGAGGCCGCTCCCATTTCTAATGCCAACGTGCGGCAACGTTCGCTGAGATCGGTCGCCACCACTTCTGTCGCTCCTGAAGCTAAAGCCGCTGCAATCACCAGACATCCAATCGGTCCTGCGCCAGTCACCAAAACGCGTTTGCCCGTTAAATCCCCAGCCTGTTTGATGGCGTGAATACACACAGCTAGCGGTTCGGCGAAGGCAATCACCTTTGCCTCTACATTATCTTCATAAGGGATACACTGCTCTGGCGCGACCACCACATGCTGGGCGAATCCACCGTTAACATGAGGGTAAAACTGTGCGCTTCCCATGAATCGCATGGAGCGGCAGAGATTTTGTTTACCTGAGCGGCAGATATCGCACTGCTGGCAGGGTTGCGATGGGTTGATGGCCACTCGTTGCCCTGCATGCAGGCTGCTTGCCTGTGGTGCTTGCTCAACGATGCCAACAAATTCATGCCCTAACACCATCGGCGACTTCAATACCGACATACCTGCCCGACCATGCAAGAAATAATGGATATCGGAACCACAGATTCCCCCGCGCTCCACTTTCACCAGCACTTGATCGCTGTTCAAGGCAATATCTTGATTCTCACACCGTACATCATGGGCTCCCGCCACCATGACGGCTTTAACCGTTTTATGCTGCATGATTACTCCTAAGCATTTGAAGGTGTCTTATATTTCTCTTTGTCACGCGGGGTCGGTTGTTCTTCTGGAGGAACCATGACTTCGATTTTTCCCACCAGGAACAGATAGGCGAGGAAACCTGCCAGAGCGACAGCCGCGATGTACCACATCGCGTATTGAAAGTTTTGCGTGCGTTGCAAAATAATGCCGATGATGATGGGGCTGGCGATACCGGACAAGTTACCGAAGATATTGAGAAATCCACCAATGGTGCCAATCAGGTGACGAGGAATCACATCACTGCATACCACCCAACCGAGATTGGAGAAAGCATTGGCGAAAAAGGCGATAGACAGGATACCAATCGCTATCACGGGTTGGTCCTGGAAGAAATTCACCAGCGCAATAGAACAGGTCAGCAACATTCCTGTCATCACAGGAAGTTTACGCGCAAAGGTACGGCTGCGGCCGCGCTTCAGCAGCAGATCACTTAATGTACCGCCGCACAACACACCAGCCATGGCCATGAGGTAAGGGAACATGGCGCCAATCCCTGCTTTGTCGATCGACAGGTGCAATCCTTTCTCCAGATAGACAATAAACCAGGTCAGGAAAAAGTAGAGCGTGGACGACGCTGCGAACTGGGCAATAAACAGCCCCCAGGTGGTGCGTTGACGCAAGATGAAGCGCACTTCAGGCCAGTTCACCCGGGTATTTGCCCCTTTTACTTCAGAACCATAGCCGCCACCCTGGCGAATAATATCCAGTTCACCTTTATTTACCTGCGTGCTGTGTTGCGGATCGCGATAGCGAATCAGCCAGTAAAAACCAAATACAATGCCGACCGCGCCAGAAATGTAAAACGACATCTCCCAGCCCCATTTACTTACGATCAGGGAAAGTAGAGGGGTAAGGAGTGCGAGCCCAATGTATTGCGCACTGGAATAGGTTGCCGTTGCGCGAGCACGCTCGTGATCAGGGAACCATGTCGCAATGATTTTGGTATTCGAAGGAAAGGAGGGGGCTTCAGCGATCCCCACCAAAGCACGGCAAGCCAGCAACATCATAAAAGAAGCAGTGGCGGTGGCGAAAAGATGGTGCGAAGCAAACCCCATTAATAAGGTGAACACGCTCCACAGCACAATCGCGCTACCATACAGCCAGCGGGATCCGATGCGATCCAGCAGATATCCCACGGGAATCTGGCTCATGGCGTAGAACCAGGTAAACATTGAAAACAGCAATCCGAGTTGAGTCGGTGAGAGCGCCAGGTCTCCCTGAATATGAGAACCCGCCACGGAGAGGTTGGCACGGTCCATATAGTTAATGGCCGTTACAACAAACAACATCGCCAGCACGGAGAAACGGGTACGGGTGGGTTTAGCTGTCATGGATTGACCTTTCTCAGTGCGCAGTGGTGGCGTGGGTTAACGTGTTCGATGCGTTACTAAACCGGGTCAGTGCGGTTAAAAGCACAGCAACCACTAGAGACGCGCCCATAAAGACATATGAAGCCGCAGGACTCCCGGTCAAACCATTTAAGTAACCCACAATCCAGGCGCCGACGAATGACCCTAATGCGCCAAAACAAACGACAAATGACATTGCACCGGCTACAACGTTGCGCGGGATCATTTCAGGTATGGCGGCGAAGAATGGACCATACGGCGTATACATTGCTCCTCCCGCAATGACCAGAAGTGACCAGGAAATCCAGAAATGAGATGCGCCGAGGGTGAAGGATGCAATAAAACAAACGGCCCCCAGCCCGAGGAAAGCCAAAACGATAGCTTTGCGCTGCTGAAATTTATCAGAGTACCAGGACGCGGTTAACATCAGTGGAACGGCCAGCAGATAGGGGGCTGCAGATAGCCAACCGGTTGCCACGATGCCTAATCCAGATGCCGTTTTGAGCATCGAGGGCAGCCACATAATGAAGCCGTACATGCCTATGTTCCAAAAGAAATGGATGAAAGCAAGGGCAAGCACTTTGGGTGAACGAAATGCTTCGCGATAGTTTTTAACGGGTTTTATGGCTTGTTGTTCTTCAGCCAGCGCATTCTCGATGGCACGTTTTTCCGTATCGCTTAACCATTTGGCGTCTTTTGGTCGATCGGCGTATATCACCCACCAGATGACCGCCCAAATGATGGCTGGCGCACCTTCGATAATGAACATCCCACGCCACCCAAAGGAATTGATTAAGTATCCTGAAAGGATCGACATCCACAAAACTGTGATGGGATTACCTAGAAACAAGAAGGTATTTGCTCTGGAACGCTCTTCCCGTGTGAACCAATGACTGAGAAATATCAGCATTGCGGGCATGACAACGCTTTCGGCGACACCCAGAAGAAAACGTACGGCCGCTAAAAGTGCAACGTTATGCACCATTCCTGTTGCAGCAGCCAGCGCCCCCCAAAGGATGAGACTCCAGAAAATCAATCGCTTGGCTGAGTGTTTCTCTGCATAGATACCGCCTGGCACTTGAAAACAGAAATAACCCAGGAAGAATAGAGCGCCCAGCAGCGACGATATTGCCGGTGTGATGTTGAGGTCTTCTGCGAGTCCAGCTGCAGCGCCGAAACCGTAGTTTGCTCGATCCAAATAAGCCAGGCTGTAGGTGATGAAGGCGATGGGAATGAGCCGCCCCCAACGTTTATTAGATAGTGTCCCTGAAATGGTCTGATTCATGTTCTGACCTCTTATCGTTTTAAGGGGAGGGTACAGTGAGTCTGGAAATGCATTTTTAAATGACGTTGGCCTAAAGCGTGGCGAGCCAACCGCCGTCGACATAAATCATTTGTCCATTGACGTAGTTAGAGGCAGAGGAGGCCAGGTACACCGCTGTGCCAATCAACTCATCAGGTTTACCCCAGCGCCCTGAGGGTGTGCTCTTGCAAACCCATTGATTAAATTCCAGATTTTCTACCAGCGCACTGTTCATGTCGGTGAGGATATAGCCCGGCCCGATGCCATTCGATTGGATGTTATGGACTGCCCATTCAGCTGCCATCGATTTCGTCAGTAATTTGATACCGCCTTTTGCTGCGGTATAAGGGGCAACGGTGGCGCGAGCGGCTTCACTCGTGAGTGAGCCGATGTTGATAATTTTGCCACCGCTGTTGCGCGCCACCATACGCCGCGCTGCGGCACGAGCCACCAGGAAGGCACTGGTGAGATTCACATCTATTACACGCTGCCAGTCACTTAACGCCAGCTCCAGCATAGGTTTACGGAACTGAATGCCCGCATTATTGATGACGATATCGACGTGGATATTTTCTTCATCAAGCTGTGCGAAAACGCGCTCTATCTCATCCTCGTTTGCGACGTTAAAGAGAAAGCCTCGCGCATTAAATTCCTGGGCTTTTAACTGTGCTAACGCGTGATACATGTGCTGTTCGCGAGTGCCGTTGAGGATGACAGAAGCGCCAGCTTGCGCTAATCCCGTGGCATAGGAAAAACCGAGCCCACGCGTTGAACCGGTAATCAAGGCCGTTTTTCCCGTTAAATCGAAAAGGGAGTGCATGATAATTCCTCATGTAACATGACTAACAAGTTGGTGTGAAAGTTGTACGTGAGGTTGTAAGTAGCAGCAATAACCTGATCAATAAATTGCAGACTGTTTCACAAAAATGGGATCAGTTAGCAGGAGCTGGAAATAGTAAATAACACATCAACTGTATGAAATTGATGTTTTTTTATAATTCTAGTCAAAAGGGTTAAGCGTGATAAAAGAAAAAACGCCTTGTGCCAGGAGAGTGAAAAAGTTAAAAAGACCAACATGTAGGACAAGTGAGTGAGCAACGTGGCGCTGGCAAGTATTCAAAAACACAATATCGTGGACGTGATCTACGAACAGATGAAGCAGAACATTCAGGATGGCATCTGGGAGCCGGGCTGTAAGTTGCCTTCTGAAGCAGAACTCACGGCCACCTTCCAGGTCAGCCGAGTCAGCGTGCGCAGTGCTGTGCAAAAGTTACGTGATTTAGGTATCGTCATCACGCATCAGGGCAAGGGGACTTATGTTACCCGGGATGTCGCGCGCTATGGGGCCTTCAGCGACAATCAGCCGATTTTGCATCTGTCTCAGGAAGAGTTTGACGATATGCGCGTGTTTCGCCAAACCGTTGAGTTTCGTTGCATGAAGTTGGCTGTAGAGAATGCGACTGATGAAGACATTCAGGCGTTAGAGAGTGCGCTCAATCGAATGCTGGTTAATCGGGATGATTACAAGAAGTATTCCCTGGCAGACTACGACTTCCATCTGGCCATCGTGAAAGCTTCGCATAACAAAATTTTTATTCATGTTATGGAGTCACTCAAAGGCATCTATGTGCATTATCTCGAAGAGTTAAACCGTGTGCTGGGCATTACGCTTGAGAGCGTTGAAGCCCACATTAAGGTATTTATGGCGCTGAAAAATCGTGATGCAGATTTGGCAACAGAGACGCTGAACAGTGCGATGACCCATAACGTGCACGCTATCGAAGATGTACGCCATAACTGAACATAGCAAAAGCCCATTGCGGCTTTTTTTATACTTCAAACATGTAGGACATCATACAAGATTAATGAGGATTAGCATGAGCCAACTTAAGATTACCAACGTAAAAACCATTCTCACTGCACCGGGCGGTATTGACCTGGTGGTGGTCAAAATTGAAACCAGTGAACCTGGGTTATACGGTTTAGGCTGTGCGACGTTTACACAACGTATTCATGCCGTCGCCTCTGCTATCGACAACTACATGAAACCGTTCTTAATAGGTAAGGATCCCGCGCGTATTGAGGATATTTGGCAATCGGCTGCGGTGAGTGGCTATTGGCGAAATGGCCCGGTCATGAACAACGCACTGTCTGGCGTCGATATGGCCTTGTGGGATTTAAAAGGTAAAGTGGCTGGGTTGCCAGTGTTTGAACTGTTGGGTGGTAAGTGCCGTGATGGCATTGCTCTTTATCGCCACTGTGACGGCGCAGATGAAGTTGAAGTTGAAGATAATATTCGGGCCCGTATGGAAGAGGGTTATCAATATGTACGCTGCCAGGTGGGCATGTACGGCGGTGCTGGCACCGATGATTTACGTCTGATCGCCGGTAAGTTGGCTAAGGCACGTAATATTCAGCCGAAGGTGTCACCGCGTAGTCAGACGCCGGGCGTTTATTTCGACCCCGAAGCTTACGCGCGTGCGGTGCCCCGTTTGTTTGATCATCTGCGTAATAAAATTGGTTTTGGTGTGGAGTTTATTCATGACGTACACGAGCGAATCACACCGATTGCCTCGATTCAAATGGCGAAATCGCTGGAAGAGTTCCAGTTGTTTTTCCTCGAAGATCCTGTCGCCCCTGAGAACATCGATTGGCTTAAAACATTACGGACACAGAGCAGTACACCGATTGCGATGGGAGAGTTATTTACCCAGATTAACGAATGGAAACCCCTGATCCAAAACCAGCTTATCGATTATATTCGTTGCCATGTCAGTACCATCGGCGGTATTACGCCTGCCAAAAAGCTGGCGACTTTTGCTGAGCTCTACGGCGTAAGAACCGCCTGGCATGGACCAGGTGATATTTCACCCGTTGGTGTCGCTGCAAATCTGCATATCGATATGAGCATTACTAACCTCGGTATTCAGGAATATACGCCGGTCAATGAGGCTTTGCAGGAAGTCTTTCCGGGCTGCCCGGAGATTGATCGTGGTTATGCATACCTCAGTGCTCGCCCAGGTTTAGGTGTAGATATTGATGAAGCCCGTGCAGCTAAGTATCCAGTTAAAGGTGACCAACCCGAGTGGACTAATGCTCGCTTGCCGGATGGCTCTGCGGCAAGGCCTTAATTCAAGTCGCCTTCGGGCGGCTTTGTTATTTCTGATGCGCTAAGGCAAATACTCAACCCAAAACTCTCATTCAAATAATTAGAACGATAAAAGCAAAATGATTAGATTTCAACCATCACAATACAGGTCTATTCTTTTTCACATCGAGGCAGAATGCCTCATAATCTGAAAATGAATTTGAGGAAATGACCATGAAATCTATCAAAACTTTCGTTGCAGTTTCAGCCCTTACTCTGGTTTCATTTGCCAGCTTTGCACAGAGCATTTCCGTTGAGTCCTCAACTCTTGACGGTGCAGAAGCAAAAGTTGCCGCAGTGGCACAAGAGCAGGGCGCACAGTATAAAATCACTGAAGCAAACACCAACAACCGTGTGCACATGACTGCAGAGCTGTATAAATAAGTTCAGTTTCCGCTTCAGCGTTAAGGCCGCCTTCGGGCGGCTTTGCTGTTTCCGAACTAAGTAACCGCCTCTCATACGTTCTACTTAGATGATCTCTAAGGTCATCCAGGCCCCCCTCATATACCTTAAATCTGTAATATTAAGATTTCCCTGACACAGATTTGGCAATGGTGACTATTTACCCTCATTGTATACCCATATAGTATACCTCTAAACGACATCGATTTAGGGGGCTAAATGAGAGGCAAAGTCAGTATCACCGTTGAGAAAGACAACTATAAATATTTGGTTGACTCCGGCGTTAACGTTTCTGCATTAGCGGATGCGGCTTACGCCAAAGAGGCTAAGCGCATTAAAGGGGAACGTTGGAAGGAAGAAAATCGTGAGGGCATGGAAGAACTTGCCGCTTTTAACCAAAAGTTTGGCTCGTTCGCTGATGAGAACAGGAAGTGGTAACTCATGCAATTTGATGTTTATGAATATAAGCGGACCAGTCATTACCAACTTTTTGTCGATGTTCAGAGTAACATCCTTGATACACCGGGATTTAGAATGGCCATCCCGCTTGTTGATGCCTCTTTACTCTCTGAAAAAGTGAGTAAAGAGCTCCTTCCAATCGTTCAACTCAATGGCACTGCTTATCGGCTGAAAACTGACGATGTCGTTAGCGTTTCAAACAGCGTGTTTGGCGATAAAGTCGGAAGTCTTGCAATCTACGAAACTGAAATTAAAGACGCTATTAACATTCTGTTTTGGGGTGTGTAAACCACTCTCAAATCTAACCCGCCCTGGCGGGTTTTATCTTTTTAGCGCGCCACCAGCGTTTCAATTTCTGCCTTCGCCTGCATCAGCGCGGCCAGTAGTTGGGGAAACTGCTCATCGAAGCGCATAGCCGGCACGGCTAAGGCCAGGGCATAGCGTTCACCCGGCCCGGTGTGCAGAGCAACACTGACGCCACAAACGCCGCGCGCATGCTCCTCCCGATCAATCGCATAACCTTGCTGGCGAATTGACTCAATCGCTTTCAGCAAAGGCTGACGATCTTTCAACGTTTGCAGGGTGCGCACCTCATTCAACTGCGGCATTAACCTCGTCAAAAGCTCCTCAGGCTGTTCCGCCAATAGGGCTTTGCCATGTGCGGCGCAGTGGGAAGGAAAGGCTGTGCTGATGGGCGAAACCACGCGCAGCTCCTGATCCGAAGCATATTGGCTGACCAGTACCGTGTGGCTGCCACGCCAGACATACAAGTCCACCGTTTCGCGGGTGCGACGCCCCAGCGTCTCCATCGCCGGTTGCGCCAGCGCAATAATATCGGTGTGCGCTGAGGCGGCAAGTCTGGTCAGTGCTGGCCCCAATTTAATTCCCGCGCTGTCCTGGATCAGCAACTGCTGCGCAATCAGAGAGGTCACCAATCGATGAACCGTGGTTCGCGGTAACGCAGTCGATTTCGCCAGTTCGGATATTGATAATCCAGCGGGGCGATTTTCCAGTGCGCGCAAAAGGGTGGCGGCACGTGCAATCACCTGTGATCCGTTAGCTTCAGTATCTGCGACCATTATTCATCCGTTTCATCGATTTACCCACGCGCCACTCTATCACGTTACCCGGTAGCGATTGACATCACACGCGATTACCCTAACACTCATGTCCGATATGTGGATGATAAACCCATTATGCGGATAGGTGTATTCATGACTGTATTAAAACCTGCAGCGGCAATGACGTTATTGGCGGTGAGTTGCCTGACCATCATGGTGGGCTGCGTTATCGTACCGGGATTGAGTGAGATTGCTGCGCAATTAGGAGTCTCACATCTGGCTAATTGGTTGGTAACGCTGCCAGCATTGGGCGTAGTACTGGCAGGGCCTTTTGCCGGACGAGCGATAGACCGTTATGGCGCTTACTGGAGTTGCCCCCGCTAAAACGGACACGGTTAATTTATAGCTAGCAGCGAACTTCTGTATTCCCTTGGTGACTGCAT
>NZ_JASGBX010000024.1:0-48694 GCF_030053335.1 Pantoea sp. EABMAA-21 | reverse complement strand
TTGGCTGGGGTGCAGGGATTCGAACCCCGGAATGCTGGTATCAGAAACCAGAGCCTTACCGCTTGGCGACACCCCAAAAATTTGGTGGCTACGACGGGATTTGAACCTGTGACCCCATCATTATGAGTGATGTGCTCTAACCAGCTGAGCTACGTAGCCTGAGTTTACTGCTTACTGCATCCGATAATGGCTGGGATACCTGGATTCGAACCAGGGAATGCCGGTATCAAAAACCGGTGCCTTACCGCTTGGCGATAACCCATTTGTCGACTCGCATCCACGAGTAAATATCGGATTGGCTGGGTTACCTGGATTCGAACCAGGGAATGCCGGTATCAAAAACCGGTGCCTTACCGCTTGGCGATACCCCATCCGGCTGCCGAAGACTGAAATGGTGCGGGAGGCGAGACTTGAACTCGCACACCTTGCGGCGCCAGAACCTAAATCTGGTGCGTCTACCAATTTCGCCACTCCCGCGAAAAGATGGTGGCTACGACGGGATTTGAACCTGTGACCCCATCATTATGAGTGATGTGCTCTAACCAGCTGAGCTACGTAGCCATCTTTTTTCGCTAACCTTCATCGGCGTTGCGGGGCGCATTATGCGTATTGAGCTTTGTAGCGTCAACAAGTTTTTTGCCGTTTTTTGCCTTAAAACGCCTGTTTGACTGGCTTGTAACCAGGGTGGCGATTTATTCAGCAGTTTTCTATCGTCACATCGACAATGAGAACAAAAAGGGGCCTTTACAGACCCCTTATCCTACTCATTCACAAGCTTATTTGTAGGCGGACTGATGCACGCCGACAGCACGACCAGATGGGTCATCCATGTTTTTGAAAGCTTCATCCCACTCAATCGCTTTGGCAGATGAACAGGCAACAGATGGACCGCCCGGAACACACTCTGCTGCACTGGCAATCGGGAACAGCTCTTCAAAGATTTCGCGGTACAAATACGCTTCTTTCGAGTTCGGCGTGTTGTACGGGAAACGGAAGTGCGCGGTAGACAACTGCTGATCGGTGATCTGCTTCGCGGCCACTTCTTTCAGGCTATCGATCCAGCTGTAGCCTACGCCATCAGAGAACTGCTCTTTCTGACGCCATGCCACGCTCTCCGGCAGGTAAGAAGAGAAGCATTCACGCAGAATGTGTTTCTCCATTTTGCCGTTGCTGCCGCACATTTTGTCTTCCGGGTTGATGCGCATCGCCACATCAAGGAATTTCTTGTCGAGGAACGGTACGCGCGCTTCAACGCCCCATGCCGACATCGCTTTGTTGGCACGCGCACAGTCAAACATGTGCAGCGCCAGCAGTTTACGCACGTTCTCTTCGTGGAATTCCTGAGCGTTCGGTGCTTTGTGGAAGTACAGGTAGCCGCCAAACACTTCGTCCGCGCCTTCACCAGACAGCACCATTTTGATGCCCATTGCCTTGATTTTACGCGACATCAAATACATCGGCGTAGAGGCGCGAATGGTGGTGACGTCATAGGTTTCGATGTGGTAAATCACATCGCGAATCGCATCCAGACCTTCCTGCACGGTGAAGTGAATCTCGTGGTGCACGGTGCCCAGATGTTCCGCCACTGATTTGGCCGCTTTCAGATCAGGTGAGCCTTCCAGACCTACCGCAAAAGAGTGCAGCTGTGGCCACCAGGCATCACTTTTATCTTCATCTTCCACACGTTTTGCCGCAAAGCGCTTAGTCACGGCAGAAATGATAGAGGAGTCGAGGCCGCCAGACAGCAGCACGCCATAAGGCACGTCAGACATCAGGTGGCTTTTCACTGACTCTTCCAGCGCATGCTTCAGGCCCGCAGCGTCAGTGGTGTTCTCGGCAACGGCAGAGAAATCCATCCAGTCGCGCTGCCAGTAACGACGGATTTCGCCATCGCTGCTGCACAGGAAGCTTCCCGGCGGGAATTCTTTGATGGTGCGGCAAACCGGCACCAGCGCTTTCATTTCAGAGGCGACAAACAGGTTTCCGTGCTCATCGTTGCCCATGTACAGTGGGATAATCCCGATGTGGTCACGGCCAATCAGATACTGCTGCTTCACGCTGTCCCACAGAATGAAGGCGAACATACCTTGCAGATCATCGAGGAAATCGAGACCTTTTTCCTGGTACAGCGCGAGGATCACTTCGCAGTCAGAACCGGTCTGAAACGCATAACGATCGCTCAGTTCAGCACGCAAAGCCTGATGGTTGTAGATCTCACCGTTCACGGCCAGTACGTGGGTGTGGTCAGCGTTGTACAGCGGCTGTGCGCCGTTGTTGACGTCAACAATCGACAGGCGCTCATGCACCAGAATGGCTTTGTCATCGGCATACACGCCAGACCAATCCGGTCCACGGTGACGCATCAGACGGGAACACTCCAGCGCTTTCTTGCGCAGTTCAACAGGATCGGATTTCAGATCCAGCACACCAAAAATCGAACACATAACTGACTCCTGATCTCACCTTGCGGCGATGTTATTTCTACGTTTGTCCGGCAGCCTTGACTGCGTGATGTATAAGAAAATGCGCTAACAGGTGGTGTTAACGCAAGTTAAATTGCGATCTTTTGATAAAAAGATTGTTGTGATGGCTTAAAAATTGAATTTCATCTAATCAAATGTCAATTAAATTAGATGGCGTCTAATGAATTGGCGTTTTGGATGATTTCCTGCGCAATTAATGGTGCACAGAATCATAATAAAGGGATGTAAAAACAAACGCCCTGCTCACACGACGTACGGGCAGGGCGATAAGTAAACGCGATAAGAGAAGGTTTAGAACAGGTCGATATCGGCCACTGAAGGGTAAATCCAGTCAGGGCGGAAAGGCATCGCATCAATGTCACTCAACGTCGAAACCCCGGAGAGCACCAGAATGGTTTCCAGGCCCGCCTGGAATCCGGCCAGAATATCGGTGCGCAGGTTATCGCCGACAATCACCGTCTCTTCCGAGTGGGCATGCATCTTATTTAGCGCAGCACGCATGATATACGGGCTCGGCTTACCGACGTAAAACGGTTTGCGACCGGAGATGGTTTCGATACCGGCGCAGAGTGCACCGCAGGCTGGCACAAAACCGCGTGCGTGGGTATCCGGGTTGGTGGCGATAAAGCGTGCGCCATTAGCCACAAAGAAAGCCGCTTTATGCATCATTTCCCAGTTAAAGGAGCGCGTCTCCCCAACAATCACAAAATCGGGATTCACATCGGTGATGGTAAATCCGGCTTTATACAGTTCGTGAATCAGCGCGCCTTCGCCAATCACGTAGGCTTTTTTGCCTTCCTGACGACGCAGGAAATCGGCTGTCGCCATCGCCGAGGTATAGAACACTGAATCCGGTACCTCGACACCCGCATTGGCAAAACGGTTTGCCAGATCCTGAGCGGTTTGCGACGGATAGTTGGTCAGCACCACCAGCGGCATCTCTTTTTCAAGGATGCGCTGCAGAAACTCATTCGCGCCTTTCACGGCGGTATTGTCGTGCATCAACACGCCGTCGATGTCACAGATTACGCTTTTGATGGTCATATTGGCTTCCGGTCGGGCCCGCCAGACGGCAGGCTTCAATTATTCTTCCAGCAGATGCTGCAGCAAAATACCATTCAGCATCGCACGTTTCGCCAGGGCAAAGGCGCCAATAGCGGAACGGTGATCCAGTTCGGAACGCACCACCGGCAGGTTTTTGCGGAAGGCATTCAGCGCCTGGGTATTAATGCAGCCTTCAATTGCCGAGAACAGCACTTTGTCTGCGTCGGTGATTTCCCCCGCCAATACCACCTTTTGTGGATTGAACAGGTTAATGGCAATCGCAATCGCTTTCCCGAGGTAGCGTCCCACGTATTCGATCACTTCGCAGGCCAGCGCGTCTCCCTGATTAGCGGCACGACAGATTTGTGGCATCAGACAGTTATCCAGCGTCAACGTGCTCGGATAGCCCTGATTGAGCAGATGGCGCACGCGATTCTCAATCGCGCCGTTGGCGGCAATCGTTTCCAGACAGCCAAAGTTGCCGCAGTGGCAGCGCTCACCCAATGGATCGACCTGGATGTGGCCAATTTCGCCCACGTTGCCGTTGCTGCCAAGGAAAATATGGCCGTTAGCGATGATGCCCGCGCCGGTACCGCGATGTAAACGCACCAGAATGGAGTCTGCACAGTCACGACTTGCACCGAAATAGTGCTCCGCCAGCGCCAGACTACGGATATCGTGACCGACAAAGCTGGTGACGTTAAAGCGTTTCTGCAAGCTGGATACCAGCGGCCAGTGGCTGACAGCGATGTGCGGCATATAGCGAATAATGCCGTTAATCGGGTCCACCAAGCCTGGCAGAATCACCGCGATCGCGATTAATTCATGAATCTTGCGTTGATGCGCCGCCATAAATGCCGTGATGGCATTGAACAGCGCATTCTCCAGCGTTTCCTGGGTGCGCTCAGGCAGGGGATAATCTTCCTGCGCCAGCGATTTTCCGCTCAGATCGAATAATGTCAGCGTGGCATCATTGCGTCCTAAGCGAACGCCGATGGTATGAAAATGGCGAGTTTCGGTAATGATGGAAATGGCGCGGCGACCACCGGTAGAGGCTTGTTGCTCTACCTCTTTGATCAGGCCGCGCTCAATAAGCTGGCGGGTAATTTTCGTGACGCTGGCGGGCGCAAGCTGGCTGAGATCGGCAATCTGTATACGCGATATCGGCCCTTGTTGATCAATTAGCCGGTAAACGGCTGCACTATTGAGTTGTTTGACAAGATCGACATTTCCTATTTGAGTCTGGCCGCCAGTGGTCATTCAGTACTTACTCGCTGAGGACGTCGTCTCCATTGACTAACGTCTTAGTGATTTGATAATCGCGGGTAAAGACAGTGAGGTTAGCGACTTTTCCTGCTGTCACTGAACCCAGCTGTTTTTCCACACCCATTGCCTTGGCCGGGTAGAGCGTTGCCATGCGCAAAGCTTCATCCAGCGCGATACCACAATGTTCTACGCTGTTTTGCACCGCTTCAATCATGGTGAGCGCAGAACCGCTTAAGGTACCGTTTTCGTCAACGCAAAGGCCGTCGCGATAGTATATTGTTTTGCCTGCAAAAATGAATTTATCAATTGACGCGCCAGCGGGTGCGGTCGCATCCGTTACCAACACCAGCTTGTCACCTTTGATGCGCTTTGCATTACGCACGTTAGCGTAGTGGACATGTAAACCATCCGCAATGATGCCGCAGTATACATCAGGTGAATCAAACAGCGCACCGATCAGACCAGGTTCACGCCCTGCAAAGGTTGGCATGGCATTATAAAGGTGAGTGGCAAAAGAGACACCGGCACTGAAGCCCGCTTTGGCTTCTTCGTAAGTGGCGTTTGAATGGCCCGCAGAGACAATAATGCCGGCATTGCGCAGCTTGCCAATCACATCGGCACCGGCATTTTCTGGCGCCAGCGTCACTTTGGTGATCACGTCTGCGTTGGCGCAAAGAAAATCGACCATCTCCGCATCGGGCAGACGAATCAAATCTGGATTATGGGTACCTTTTTTGGCTTTGTTCAGCCATGGACCTTCCAGGTGCAGACCTAACGCCTGATTAGGGTGTTTGGCCAGATAGGCGCGCATGGTTTCGATGGCACGCTTCATCAAAGCATTGGTGCTGGTGATCAGCGTTGGCAGATAGCTGGTGCAGCCTGATTTTTCGTTGGCACGCTGCATGATTTCCAGCGTTTCCACGCTCAGTGCGTCGATATCATCGTTGAACTGCACGCCGCCGCAGCCGTTTAACTGTAAATCAATAAATCCGGGAGCGATAAACGCACCAGCCACATCCTGCTGTGCAATCGTTGCGTCAAGCGCCTCTCGTGGGCACACTCGCTCAATCAGGCCATCCGCAATCACCACTGCATGATTGTCCAGAATTTCATGACCGGTAAAAATCCGGCCGTTCACTAATGCGTACATCGTTTTTCTCTCCCGGCTAAGCCTGCCGCATTAAGGCAGCAGGTTTTTCACAACGTGTTCTCACACACCTTTCATATTTTCCGCTTCCATTTCGCGGAAATATTTCACGGTTTTCACTTTCAGTTCCATGGTGGCCGGTTCGTCACACACCACCACAGATTTCGCATGCAGCTGCAGACAGCTGATGGTCCACATGTGATTAACGTTACCTTCTACAGCGGCCTGCAACGCCTGCGCTTTCAGATGGCCCGTCACCAGAATCATCACTTCTTCAGCATCCAGTAACGTGCCCACACCTACGGTCAGGGCGTATTTTGGCACCTGATCCACATCACCATTAAAGAAGCGCGAGTTAGCGATACGGGTATCGTGCGTCAGGGTTTTAATGCGGGTGCGGGAAGAGAGTGAAGAAGCCGGCTCGTTAAAGGCAATGTGTCCATCGTTGCCCACGCCGCCCATAAACAGATTAATTTTACCGTAAGAGCGAATCTTCTCTTCGTACTGGCGACATTCTGCGTCAATATCTGGCGCATTGCCATTCAGAAGATTGATATTTTCTGGTTGGATATCAACGTGATCGAAAAAGTTGCGGTACATGAAGCTGTGGTAGCTTTCCGGATGCTCTTTTGGCAGGCCCACGTATTCATCCATATTGAACGTCACCACATGCTTGAAACTAACCTGGCCCGCTTTGTGCATATCAATCAGGTGCTTGTAAGCTTCCAGTGGCGTACCACCGGTTGGCAAGCCCAGCACGAAGGGACGTTCTGCGCTAGGCTTAAACGCATTAATGCGGTTAACAATGTGGCGTGCAGCCCATTTACCCACCTGGGTCGGTGTGGCCAAAGGGATCAGTCTCATGTCTTCACCTCAATTAAGATTAGGAAAATGTTGTCGCCGATGCTGGTTTAGGTTGCTGCCATTAAGCGTAATCGGTTTAAGCGCAACCAGCAGGGAAAAGTGCGACCTGATATTTTTCATCATAAAATAAGTTTGTGGTGGTGGCTAGCATTTCGCAGTGATAAACGTCCATTATGGTGATTAAAGTCACAGTTACTGTGGTTTTAATTTGCGAGGCGAATTAATTTATCTTTACACTGCGCCTCGTGGTGAAAGATGTCATCAAGGTACCGAGCGTAGGGATAATAAAATCAACCCGCGCTACGGCAAAACGCCAGTCTCATAGGGGGAGAAAAAGGTGAGTATTTTAGGATATCTGCAAAAGGTCGGCCGCGCGCTTATGGTGCCGGTAGCGACACTGCCGGCAGCGGCAATCTTGATGGGGGTAGGGTATTGGATTGATCCAGACAGTTGGGGTGCAGGCAATGCGCTGGCCGCTCTGCTGATCAAGTCCGGTTCTGCCATTATCGAAAATATGTCAGTGCTGTTTGCCATCGGTGTGGCTTACGGTATGTCCAAAGATAAAGATGGTGCGGCCGCGTTAACCGGCTTCGTGGGCTTCCTGGTGGTGACGACACTCTGTTCACCTGCCGCAGTAGCGATGATTCAGAAGATTCCGGTCGATCAGGTGCCTGCTGCCTTCGGCAAGATCAACAACCAGTTCGTGGGTATTCTGGTCGGTATTCTCTCCGCTGAAGTGTATAACCGCTTTAGCCATGTTGAGTTGCCCAAAGCGCTGTCGTTCTTCAGCGGGCGCCGTTTGGTGCCGATCCTTGTCTCATTCCTGATGATCGTTGTGGCGTTTATCCTGATGTACATCTGGCCACTCATCTTCGGCGGCCTGGTGAACTTCGGTGAGCACATTCAGAAAATGGGCTCGGTGGGCGCAGGCGTGTACGCCTTCTTTAACCGCTTGCTGATTCCGGTCGGTCTGCATCACGCACTGAACTCCGTATTCTGGTTTGACGTGGCAGGCATTAACGATATTCCTAAGTTCCTTGGCGGTGCACAATCAATCGCGAATGGCACGGGTATCCCGGGCATCACCGGTCGCTATCAGGCGGGCTTCTTCCCGATCATGATGTTTGGCTTGCCGGGTGCAGCATTGGCTATCTTCCACTGCGCACGTCCAGAAAACCGCGCGAAAGTCGGCGGTATTATGCTGGCTGCGGCCTTCGCGGCCTTCTTCACGGGGATCACTGAACCGCTGGAATTCTCCTTCATGTTCGTGGCACCGGTTTTGTATGTGATCCATGCGGTATTGACCGGTATCTCGGTATTTATTGCTGCGAGCATGCACTGGATTGCAGGCTTCGGCTTCAGTGCCGGTTTGGTGGATATGGTGCTGTCAACGCGTAACCCGCTGGCGGTGAATTGGTGGATGCTGATTCCACAAGGTCTGGTGTTCTTCGCCATCTACTATGTGGTGTTCCGTTTCACTATTCAGAAATTCAACCTGATGACCCCGGGCCGCGAATTGTCTGCGGGTGATGAAACTGATGGTTATGACGTTAACGTCGATCATAGTGGTAATGGTGAAAGCCAGACCGAATCACTGGCACGTCGTTACATTGCCGCCATCGGCGGTTCAGACAACCTGACCAACATCGATGCCTGCATTACTCGTCTGCGTCTGAACGTCAAAGACTCAGCCCAGGTGAATGAAGGCGTGGCGAAACGTTTGGGTGCGTCTGGTGTGATTCGTTTGAACAAGCAGAGCGTACAGGTGATTGTCGGCACTCAGGCTGAAAGCATCGCCTCCGCAATGAAAACGGTATTGAGCAAAGGCCCGGTTGCTGCGGCTTCCGCTCCTGCCGCCGCTGCGCCGGTCGCGACTAAACCCCAGGCCGTGCTGAACACTGAAAAAGCGGTGATTGCTACGCTGGTGGCACCAGTGACCGGTGAGATTGTCGCGCTCGACGCGGTGCCGGATGAGGCGTTCGCCAGCAAAGCGGTGGGCGATGGTCTGGCAATCAAACCAACCGACAAAACCGTGGTGGCACCGATTGCCGGTACCGTGGTGAAAATCTTCAACACCAACCATGCGTTCTGTCTGGAAGCCGCTAACGGCGTTGAGATCGTGGTGCACATGGGCCTGGACACCGTGGCGCTGGAAGGAAAAGGCTTCACACGTCTGGTGGAAGAGGGGGCAACCGTCACTGCCGGTCAGCCGATTCTGGAGATGGATCTGGACTTCCTCAACGCCAACGCGCGCTCAATGATTAGCCCGGTGGTGGTCAGCAACAGCGATGATTTCGCCGGACTGAATCTGCTGGCCAGCGGTTCAGTGGTTGCAGGTGTGACACCGTTGTATGAAGTGAAAAACTAAGTCCTTGTGATTTAGCCAGAAGGCAGGAAGCAATTCCTGCCTTTTTTGTTTTAAAACGACCAACAAACGGTTGTTTCCCTCCTGCGCTTTGTGGATCATACTCCGTTACTTCGTGGTACAAATCACCCGCTATTGTTTTGAGGATTTTGAGATGAGTGAGGCTGAAGCCCGCCCAACGAACTTTATTCGTCAGATCATCGACGAAGACTTGGCGAGCGGTAAGCACAGCAGTGTGCATACCCGTTTCCCGCCTGAGCCCAATGGTTATCTGCATATTGGCCATGCGAAATCTATCTGCCTGAACTTTGGTATCGCCCAAGATTATCAAGGACAGTGCAACCTGCGTTTTGACGATACTAACCCGGTGAAAGAAGACCTGGAGTTCGTTGAATCCATCAAGCGTGACGTGCAATGGCTGGGCTTTGAGTGGAGCGGCAACATTCGTTACTCCTCAGACTATTTCGACCAACTGTTTAACTACGCCGTTGAGCTGATCAATAAAGGTCTGGCTTACGTTGATGAGTTGTCTGCGGAAGAGATCCGTGAATATCGCGGCACCCTGACTGCGCCGGGTAAAAACAGCCCGTACCGCGACCGCAGCGTGGAAGAGAACCTCGCGCTGTTCCAGAAAATGCGTGATGGCGGTTTCGAGGAAGGTAAAGCTTGTCTGCGTGCCAAAATCGACATGGCTTCCAGCTTTATCGTGATGCGCGATCCGGTGCTATACCGCATTAAGTTTGCCGATCATCATCAGACCGGTGATAAGTGGTGCATCTACCCGATGTACGACTTTACCCACTGCATTTCGGATGCGATCGAAGGCATTACGCACTCACTGTGTACGCTGGAGTTCCAGGACAACCGTCGTCTGTACGATTGGGTGCTGGACAACATCACCATTCCACAGCATCCGCGCCAGTACGAATTCTCGCGTCTGAATCTGGAATACGCGGTGATGTCGAAGCGTAAGCTGACGCAGCTGGTCACCGAGAAAGTGGTGGAAGGCTGGGATGATCCGCGCATGCTGACCGTTTCAGGCCTGCGCCGTCGTGGTTACAGCGCGGCCTCGATTCGTGAATTCTGCCGCCGCATCGGCGTGACAAAACAGGACAATATCGTTGAGATGGCCTCGCTGGAGTCTTGTATTCGTGACGATCTCAATGAGAACGCACCACGCGCGATGGCGGTACTTGACCCGTTGAAAGTGGTGATCGAAAACCTGCCCGCCGGCCACGAAGAAACGCTGACCATGCCTAATCATCCAAACAAGCCGGAGATGGGCACGCGTGAAGTGTCGTTCAGCCGTGAAGTGTGGATCGATCGCGCTGACTTCCGTGAAGAAGCCAACAAACAGTACAAACGTTTGGTTCTGGGCAAAGAAGTGCGTCTGCGCAATGCTTATGTGATTCGTGCTGAGCGTGTGGCGAAAGACGAAGAGGGTAACATTACCTGCATCTATGCCACTTGTGATGTTGACACCCTGAGCAAGGATCCGGCGGATGGTCGCAAAGTGAAAGGTGTGATCCACTGGGTTTCCGCCATTCATGGACTGCCAGCTGAGTTCCGTCTTTACGACCGTCTGTTCAGCGTGCCAAACCCCGCGGCGGCTGAGGATTTCCTCACCACCATTAACCCGAACTCGCTGGAGATCAAACAGGGCTTCGTGGAGTCTGGTTTGCGTGAAGCGGCCACTACCGCAGCTTATCAGTTTGAACGTGAAGGTTATTTCTGTGCCGATAGCGTCTACTCACAGCCGGGTAAATTGGTGTTTAACCGCACGGTTGGACTGCGCGATACTTTCGCGAAGATTGGCGAGTAATATCTTTCGTCGATAGCACAATATGATCATGAAAGGGCGAGCAATCGCCCTTTTTTATTGCCTGTAATTCGCCACGGGCAATCAATTATGCTGAAGGCCGGAAGCTGAGCTTGTTGTCTATTTTGCGAGAATTCTGACTTTAGCAAAATTAACCCATTTGCGAGTGTGAAAAATTGTATTTCAGGTAGGCTATGCGCTTTAAATAGAGCTCTGCGGGTTATCAAAGGAAAAAAAATGACAAGTCTCGCCCTGGAAGCTAAGCATAGTGTGGTGGTATTACATCAGCTTATTGAACGTGTTTTTAACCAGGTAGAAGGCAGTGATGACAGCATGGAACTGCTTTTGTCACACTTTCACCCGGATTTCAAAATGGTGACGCCGCTGGGTAAGCAGCTGGATCTGAATGAGACCGAAGTGCTGTTTCGCAAACTGCACGGTCAGCGGGAAGGGCTGCGCATTGCCACCAGTGAGCATGCCATCATTTCTCAACAGAGCCAGGAAGTGACGATTCAGTATCGTGAACTGCAGATGTTGAACGGCACCCATCAAACGCGCATCTCTTTGGCTGTGCTGGATTGCAGCACCACCATTCCTCGCTGGCGCTACCTCCACGAGACCTTTATCGCTTGATAACAGGCATAAAAAAACCGGTGACCAGCACCGGTTTTTTTATATTGCATAGCACACTCAATTACTTATCGTGGAGCGTCTCGTCTTCGCGGCAGTCTCCCAGTGCACAGTGGCCGTACAAGTACAGGCTGTGGTTACTGAGTTTAATGCCATGGCGAGTGGCAATCTCACGCTGACGCGTTTCGATTGATTCATCGCTGAATTCGATCACTTTGCCACAATCCAGGCAGATCAAGTGGTCATGGTGATGCTGCTGAGTCAGTTCGAATACGGATTTGCCGCCTTCGAAGTTATGACGGGTGACGATACCCGCGTCATCAAACTGGTTAAGAACGCGATATACCGTTGCCAGGCCAATCTCTTCGCCCATATCGATCAGGCGCTTATACAAATCTTCCGCACTGACGTGATGGGACTCGGGGCCCGGTCCCTGAAGCACTTCCAAAATTTTCAATCTTGGGAGAGTGACTTTCAGGCCAGCCTTCTTCAATGCGGAGTTGTTGTCAGTCATTCGGATATTGTCCTGTTACTTTGCATGTCACTTACGGCGCAGGGGCCTTGAATGTTTAGGTCACGCGTATTCTCATTTGCGTCTCATTATAGAACTCAAGCAGTGAAATGAAAACCGGGGTATCGCGCAAATCAACAAAAGTCGTAAGGTTAAACATCGCCTACGTCAGCGCGGAACGGTGTGGTTTGGGTTTCCATTTCACTCAGCCTCAGTCAACAATCAGAGGAATAAGCGGATGACCATTGCGGGTATTCTACAGATTTGCGGGGAAAAGTTAAAAAACCGTAGCTATTATTTTTATAGGAAATTCCTTTGTCCCAATGTGAGCCAGCGCTCACATTGGGGAGGCGAGGCATCAGGCTTCAATGATCTCTTTTAACTGCAGCTCATCAAAAATCTGTTTCACCCAGGCATCAACACGTTCATTGGTCAGCTCAGGTTGACGGTCTTCGTCAATCGCCAGGCCGAGGAAGTGTTTGTCATCGGCCAGACCTTTTGAGGCTTCAAAATGATAGCCCTCAGTCGGCCAGTGGCCCACAATCACCGCGCCATTTGGCTCAATGATGTCGCGAATCGTGCCCATCGCATCACAGAAATATTCTGCGTAGTCTTCCTGGTCGCCACAACCAAACAGCGCCACCAGTTTGCCATTAAAGTCGATCTCTTCCAGCGTAGGGAAGAAGTCATCCCAGTCACACTGTGCTTCGCCGTAATACCAGGTAGGAATGCCCAGCAGCAGGATGTCGAACGCTGCGAGATCTTCTTTAGTGCTCTTAGCAATGTCATGCACTTCGGCGACATCTTTACCCAGTTGTTTCTGGATCATTTTTGCAATGTTTTCAGTGTTGCCGGTATCGCTGCCGAAGAAAATGCCTACGATTGCCATGGGTTAAGTAACCTCTTAAAGCCTGATTGTGAAAGTAAGTCAATTGACTGCACATGTTAGCGAATGATAGCAGACCGTTGAAAAGGGCGGAACGAGTAAAGCTTGAACTTTGTGTTCCTGCGTGCGGTCAGCGCGCTAAGACAGTTTGAGTTGCGCCAGCAGCATTTGTTCAATCAATTCGCTGCGGCTGATGTTTTGTTGCTCGGCCAGCGTGTTCAGGGCGTCAACCGCTTCGCTGGACATTTTCAGCTCAACACGACGCAGCCCTCGCACTTTATCGCGCTTGAGCTGGTTACGTTTGTTGATACGCAACTGTTCGTCACGTGTCAGCAGGCTGGTTTTGGGTCGACCAGGACGCCGCTCGTTTGCAAAAAGATCAAGCGTGGTACGGTCTGTCTGTTCTTTTGCCATGATTTGTGAAACTGAGTGGGCGCGAACGGCGGAAAGGCGCTGCGCGATTTATACATTATCGGCCCGACCACGGCGAAAAAATCATCCGCGGCAAATTTTTAGCGCGACATCATACTCCAGCACCATCCGCGACGCCAACCCTAAACCGCATACGGCAAGCTTTTGCTTTTACAGGTTAAAAAAGCGACGAACTGCGCGCAAAACCGCATCAGGTTTTTCAGCATGTACCCAATGACCGGCCCCGCTAATCACGTGTGCGTGTGCCTGCGGGAACTGACGCAGCAGTGCATCGCGGTGCTGATTGTCGAGGTAAGGAGAATCGCCACCGCGGATAAACAATGCGGGATGTGGCCAGGCGGGAACTTCTTCCCAGCCAGAAATCGTGGTGTAGTTGTCCCACAGCACCGGCACGTTAAAGCGCCACTCACCCTCGACAAAGGACTTGAGGATAAACTGAATCACCCCCTCTTCAGTGACATGTTGACGCATCACCTCGGCCGCTTCGCTACGACGCGTTACACCCGCGGCGGTGACGGCGCGAATACCGGCAAAGATTTCATCGTGGCGGCGGGTTTGGTAATCCACGGGCGCGATATCGATCAGCACCATCTTCTCAATACGTTCGGGGGCCACTGCGCTCAATGCCATGGCGATCTTACCGCCCATCGAGTGGCCTATCACGCCAGCGCGTTCAATCTGGTGTGCATCCAGCGTCTCCACGATATCTTGCGCCATGGCGTGATAATTCATCACCTCACTGCGCTCAGATAAACCATGGTTGCGTACGTCCACTTGTAGCGTGGGGCGAGCATCCCGTACGCCGCGTGCCAGCACGCCAAGGTTATCCAGGCTGCCAAACAGGCCATGAATTAACAGAATCGGGGACGCTTCAGGGGGAGATTGTTCAGTTTGCAGACGGGCGTTCAAAATCATGGCTAAAGTTCTTACGGTTGTGACCTTGGCTTAGGGTATCATGGATTCACCTGTCCAGGAGCCAGCCGGCCAGGCATTAGGGCATATTCCGACTTTTGCCCTGAAACGACGCCAGCGCTATCGGCTGCCACGGATTTAACTTTATAATCCTTATGTTAGAGCCCGCTCACGTTTTGCACAGCTCGATTTTGCTAAGGCCGTTGCAATAATGCGTGGTTCTGTCATTTGCCAGAATTGTACGGAATAAGATGAAAACGATTGAAGTTGACGAAGAACTCTACCGTTATATTGCCAGCCACACGCAGCACATTGGTGAAAGCGCCTCCGATATTTTGCGCCGCATGCTGAAGTTTACCGCGGGCCAGACCGCACCGACTGCACCTGTCGCTGCGGCTTCGGCTTCGGTCAAGGAAGCGCAGCCAGTGCGCAGCGAAGCGCGTCCTCAGGATCGCGTACGCGCCGTGCGTGAACTGCTGCTCTCTGATGAGTATGCTGAGCAGAATAAGGCGGTTAATCGCTTTATGCTGGTACTGTCAACGCTCTATCGTCTTGATCCAGCAGCCTTTGCTGAAGCCACTGCCTCGCTGCAGGGCCGCACTCGCGTCTATTTTGCGGGTGACGAGCACACACTGCTGCAAAATGGCACCCATACTAAGCCGAAGCACGTTCCCGGCACACCGTACTGGGTGATCACCAATACCAATACAGGCCGCAAATGCAGCATGGTGGAACACATCATGCTGGCTATGCAGTTCCCACAGGAACTGACAGAGAAAGTTCGCGGCACCATTTAAACTGAAGCGTCAGGGAGAAGCGTCAATGGCCAATCACCCCCGTGCCGGGCAGCCTGCCCAGCAGAGCGATTTGATTAACGTTGCACAATTAACCTCGCAGTATTACGTCCTGAAGCCCGATACGGCTAACCCGGACCATGCGGTGAAATTTGGCACTTCTGGCCACCGCGGCAGCGCGGGACGCCAAAGCTTCAATGAAGTGCACATTCTGGCGATTGCGCAAGCCATCGCAGAAGAGCGCAAAAAGAATGGCATCACCGGTCCGTGCTACGTGGGTAAAGATACTCACGCACTGTCTGAGCCGGCGATTCTGTCGGTGCTGGAAGTGCTGGCGGCGAACGGTGTAGATGTGATCGTGCAGCAGGATAATGGCTACACGCCAACGCCGGCGATCTCCAACGCCATTCTGGAACACAACAAACGCGGTGGCGCGCAGGCGGACGGTATCGTCATCACGCCTTCACACAACCCGCCAGAAGATGGTGGCATCAAGTACAACCCGCCAAACGGCGGTCCGGCTGATACCAACGTCACCAAGGTGGTGGAAGATCGCGCTAACCAGCTGATCAAAGGCGAACTGAAAGACGTGAAACGTCTGCCGCTGGATCAGGCCTGGGCAAGCGGCCATATCGTTGAGCAGGATCTGATTCAGCCCTATGTTGAAGGTCTGGCTCAAGTCATTGACTTCCCGGCAATCCAGAAAGCGGGCCTGAAAATCGGCGTTGATCCATTAGGTGGCTCCGGTATCGCTTACTGGCAGCGTATTGCTGAGCACTATAAGTTGGATCTGACCATTGTTAATGATGCGGTCGATCAGACCTTCCGTTTCATGCATCTGGATAAAGATGGCGTGGTGCGTATGGACTGTTCGTCTGAGTGCGCGATGGCGGGTCTGCTGGCGTACAAAGATAAGTTCGATCTGGCGTTCGGTAACGACCCGGATTACGACCGTCACGGCATCGTCACGCCTGCGGGCCTGATGAACCCGAACCATTATCTGGCCGTGGCCATCAATTACCTGTTCCAGCATCGCCCGCAGTGGGGCAAAGATGTTGCTGTGGGTAAAACCCTGGTCTCAAGCGCAATGATTGACCGTGTGGTCAATGACATTGGTCGCAAGCTGGTTGAAGTGCCGGTTGGTTTCAAATGGTTTGTTGATGGCCTGTTTGATGGCAGCTTCGGTTTCGGCGGCGAAGAGAGCGCGGGTGCTTCCTTCCTGCGCTTCGATGGTTCCGCCTGGTCAACCGATAAAGACGGCATCATCCTGTGCCTGCTGGCAGCCGAAATCACTGCGGTGACCGGCAAGAACCCGCAGCAGCACTATGACGAACTGGCAGCACGCTTCGGCGCGCCAAGCTATAACCGTCTGCAGGCGCCGGCGACCTCAGCGCAAAAAGCGGCACTGTCTAAGCTGTCACCGGAAATGGTGAGTGCTGACACGCTGGCGGGCGATCCGATTACTGCACGTCTGACCGCAGCACCGGGCAACGGCGCGTCAATCGGTGGTCTGAAAGTGATGACCGAAAACGGTTGGTTTGCTGCGCGTCCGTCAGGCACGGAAGACGCTTACAAAATCTACTGTGAAAGCTTCCTTGGTGCTGAGCATCGCCAGCAGATCGAGAAAGAAGCCGTAGAGATTGTCAGCGAAGTGCTGAAAAACGCGTAATTAAACGTCGAGGCGCGCTATGTGCGCCTTTTCACGCGTTTTCTATGGAACGACCCATGTGACAACATGGGTCGTTTTTTTATGGCATAAACCGATAGCCGATACCGGTTTCGGTCAGCAGATGGCTGGGTTGGGTGGGATTGCTTTCCAGCTTCTGACGAAGATGTCCCATATAAATGCGCAGATAGTGGCTGTGCTCCACCGCATTCGGCCCCCACACCTGATTCAACAACTGACGTTGCGTCAGAACCTTCCCGGCATTGTTCAGCAACAAACTCAGCAGGCGAAACTCGGTGGGCGTCAGGTGAATTTCCTGTTCATTACGCAGCACGCGGCGCGCAGCCAGATCGACACTCACTTCCCCAAATTTCACGATCGGCTCAGGCTGGCTGCTTTGATGGCGACGTAACGCCACGCGCACGCGGGCCAGTAACTCGCCGATACCAAACGGCTTAGTCAGATAATCATCTGCACCGGCATCCAGTGCATCGATTTTGTCCTGCTCATCACTGCGCGCAGATAGCACAATCACCGGCATGCTGCTCCACTGGCGCACTTCACGGATAAAGTCGTTGCCGTCACCATCCGGCAGCCCAAGATCGAGGATCACTAAATCCGGCTTTCGTGTCGCTGCTTCAATCAGCCCGCGCTGTAATTGCTCCGCTTCCACAATTTTCAAACCTTCGCTTTCCAGCGCCAGGCGCACGAAACGGCGAATCTCTTTTTCATCTTCAACAATCAAGATGGTCGTCACGCTGACTCCTGCCACAGGTAAAGTTAACACGGCACTTTATCAAGAATTGGTCACCGCGTCCGTCATGATGTTTGTAACCTTGCGAGATCCCTACGTTTACAATTATGTAACTTACTTTCAGCTTAAGCCGTAAAGCACAAAAAAAGACCAAAATTAGTGGTCGGATGAGTAGTAAAATTACACAACCAGGCGTAATATCTGAGGCAGATCACATTTCAACGCAAAAATTACCCCAGGAGGCAATCATGTATCAGGCATATCCACTCTATAAAATCGTGTTGCGCCGTTTTCTGGCGGTATTGGTCGGCATACTTGCCTTGCCCGTGATGCTGTTCCGCCAGGATCGTGCCCGTTTCTATAGCTATCTGCACCGCGTCTGGTGTAAGACCAGCACCAAGCCAGTCTGGCTGGCGCAGACAGAAGCGATAGGCAGCATCCACTGGTAAGTGCTCTCTTGGCTCTCTAAGAACCCGGCAGCTTCAATCAAGCGCCGGGTTTTTTTATTCTAAACTTTGTCTGTATTCCCCGGTTACCCGCTGTTATCCCTCGCCGTTTCAGCTACACTTAAACCTCTACAAGAATTTGGAGGTTGTACAAGTATGAGCGAAAAAATTCCTGTCGGTATCAGCGCTTGCCTGCTCGGGGATAAGGTCCGTTTTGACGGTGGCCACAAGCGTTTCGCTTTTGCAACTGAAGAACTGACTCCCTTTATCCGCTTTGAACCGGTGTGTCCGGAAATGGCAATTGGCTTGCCCACGCCGCGTCCCGCACTGCGTCTGGTCAAAGAGTCGGATGATCAAATCCATCTTTGTTTCAGTAAAGATGGCGGGCAAGAGGTGACCGATGAGATGGAACGCTGGTCGGCCGATCGTGTGAAATCGCTGCATCACCTTTGCGGCTATATTCTCTGCGCAAAATCACCCAGCTGCGGTCTTGAGCGCGTGCGCGTCTATCAGCCCGATACCAATGACAATCGCAAAGCGGGCACCGGCGTATTCACTGCCTTTCTGCAAAAAGAGATGCCATGGCTGCCTTTAGAGGAAGATGGCCGTTTGCATGATGATGCTATCCGCGAAAACTTTATGGGCCGCGTGTATGCGCTGCACGAGTTCAATGAAATGTGGCGCAGCGGTTTAACCCGCCACAAGCTGATCGCCTTCCACAGTCGATACAAGTTGCTGCTGCTGTCGCATGCGCAGGATGAGTATCGCGAGATGGGACGCTTTGTGGCCGCGATGGAGCAGTGGGATTCGTTGGATGATTACGCCTATGAATACCGGATTCGCCTGATGCATCTGATGTCCCACCAGGCTTCGCGCCGTAATCACACCAATGTGCTGATGCATGTACAGGGCTACTTCCGCCCGCAGTTGTCCTCACCACAGCGCCAGGAACTGGCGCAGCTAATCGATCGTTATCGCACTGGCGTCCAGCCACTGTTGGTTCCCATCACCATGCTGAAACACTATATGGCGGAATATCCGCATCCGTGGCTGGCGCAGCAACGTTACTTTGATCCTTACCCGGAAGCGCTGCGTCTGCGCTACGGACAATAATTTCGGAGCATTATGACCACCCACTTAGTCTGGTTGCGAAACGATCTACGCATCAATGACAACACTGCGCTGGCTGCCGCTTGCCGCGACAGCCATGCCAGGGTGCTGGCGCTGTTTATTGCCACGCCTAAACAGTGGCAGCAACACCATATGGCACCCAAGCAGGCGGCCTTTATTCACCAGAATCTGTGTGCGTTGCAAGACTCACTGGCCGAGCGAGGTATTCCGTTGCATTACCATCAGTGCGATGACTTTGCCGCATCGGTGGATTATCTGAGTGAGTTTTGCGACCAGCATCAGGTGGATGAGCTTTATTACAACTATCAGTACGAGATAAATGAGCGCGAACGTGATGCTGCAGCTGAAAAGCGTCTCGATGCTCAGGGCGTAATTTGTCAGGGCTTTGATGACAGCCTGTTATTGCCGCCGGGCAGCGTGCAGACCGGCAATCACACCATGTTTAAAGTCTTCACGCCGTTCAGCCGCGCCTTTGTCCGTCGACTGCATCAGGGGTTACCGGAGTGTCATCATGCACCGAAAGCGCGCCGTGATGCGCCGATCAGTGCGGGTAAGAAAATCCCTGCTTTTGATTATCCGCAGGAAGATTTCGATGCATCGCTATTTCCGGCTGGGGAAGAGGCAGCGCTGAAGCAATTGCGCCATTTCGGCAAACAATCGGTGCAGCACTATCCCGAGGTGCGCGATTTACCGGCATTAGATGGTACCAGCCGCTTATCGCCTTATCTGGCGATTGGGGTGCTGTCTCCGCGCCAATGTTTGCATCGTATTCTGAAAGAACACCCAGATGCACTGAACGAAGGTAAAGCCTTTACCTGGCTGAATGAACTGATCTGGCGCGAGTTTTACCGTCATCTGATGGTGGCCTTTCCGGCGTTGTGTAAGCACCAGCCGTTTGTGGAGTGGACGCATAACGTACAGTGGCAAAAAAACGATGCACATCTCACGGCCTGGCAGCAGGGCAAAACCGGTTATCCCATCGTCGATGCGGCAATGCGCCAACTCAATACACTGGGCTGGATGCACAATCGCCTGCGCATGATTGTTGCCAGCTTTCTGGTAAAAGACCTGCTGATCGACTGGCATGAAGGTGAGCGCTACTTCATGCAGCAATTGATCGATGGCGATCTGGCGGCCAACAACGGCGGCTGGCAGTGGGCAGCTTCCACCGGCACCGATGCGGCACCTTATTTCCGTATTTTTAATCCCACTACTCAGGGTGAACGCTTCGACGAAAAAGGCGAATTTATCCGCCAGTGGCTGCCAGAGCTGAAAGACGTGCCGGAGAGTGATATTCATCAACCGCAGATTTGGGCGAAGAAAAATAATAAGAAACTCGATTATCCCGCACCAATCGTGGAACATAAGGACGCACGTAAAAAGACACTAGACGCCTTCGAGCGCGCGCGCAGCGCGGCCTGAGGCGGTCAGGGAGCCCTACTAAATGAATCATGTCGAGTTAGAACACATTGTTAATCAGCAGCTGAACACCAGCGCCTTCAGTGACTATGCGCCCAATGGTTTGCAGGTGGAAGGTCGCGCGGAAGTGAAAACTGTCATCACGGGCGTGACCGCGTGTCAGGCGCTGCTCGATGAAGCGGTCAAGCGCAATGCTGACGCTATCCTGGTCCATCACGGTTATTTCTGGAAGAGCGAATCGCCGCTGATTAAAGGAATGAAACGCCAGCGTCTGCATACGCTGCTGGTCAATGATATCAACCTGTATGGCTGGCACCTGCCGCTCGATGCACATCCACAGCTCGGCAACAATGCACAGCTGGCAAAGTTGTTTGATATTGAAGTGAAAGGGGAAATTCAGCCGTTAGTGCCATGGGGCGAGCTGGCTGAACCGTTGAGCGGTGAAGCGCTGGCGGCGAAAATCGCCGAACGCTTAGGTCGTAAACCGTTGCACTGTGGTGATAATGCCCCGGTACTGATCAAACGCGTCGCCTGGTGCAGTGGTGGCGGACAGGGCTTTATCGATAGCGCGGCTGCTTTTGGTGTAGATGCGTTTATCACGGGCGAAGTTTCTGAGCAAACCATTCACAGCGCACGTGAACAAGGCCTGCACTTTTTCGCCGCCGGGCATCATGCCACCGAGCGCGCTGGTATCAAGGCGCTGGGCGAATGGCTGGCGCAGAGCTATGGCCTCGACGTAACCTTTATTGATATCGACAATCCTGCCTGATTTCTCTCTCTCCGCGTCCTTAACCCACGTTAAGGACGCAAATCTGTTGACACATCTCTGTCACTTTCGCATAACTTATTGACTTTCATTATAAGCAAAGCGATTTGTGGACATTTTTTGTCCGCGCCAATCATGACCGGGAGGTGGGTTTTGCAACGAGCACGTTGTTATCTACTGGGTGAGCGAGCGGTGGTGCTGGAGCTGGCCCCCCCCGTTTCACTCGCCAGCCAGCAGCGCATCTGGGGACTGTGCCAGCGCCTGCAGCACAATGAACAGGTTCAGGAAGTGATTCCGGGGATGAATAACCTGACGCTGCTACTGCGCGATCCGCAATTGAATGCGCTGGATGCCATTGAGCGTCTTCAGCGCTGGTGGGAAGAGAGTGAGGAACAGATTCCTGAATCACGTCGGGTGGAGATTCCGGTGGTGTACGGTGGCGCGGGTGGCCCCGATCTGCAAGTGGTGGCTGAGGGGGCCAGCCTGTCGCCAAAACAGGTCGTCGAGCTGCACAGCAGTGTTGATTACGTGGTCTATTTCATCGGCTTCCAGCCTGGTTTTCCCTATCTCGGCGGCTTGGATGAACGTCTGCACACGCCGCGCCGTGCTGAACCCCGAGTTATCGTTCCCAGTGGATCAGTCGGCATCGGTGGCAGTCAGACGGGTATCTACCCATTGGCCGCACCTGGCGGTTGGCAGCTAATTGGCCATACGCCCGTCAGCCTGTTTGACCCCTTACAACACCCGCCGACACTGCTGCGCCCCGGTGACAGCGTGCGCTTTGTGCCGCAACAGGAGGGCGTATGTTAAACATTCTACGCGCCGGATTGATGACCTCGATTCAGGATCAGGGCCGTACCGGCTGGCGGCAATATGGCATTAGCGTTAGCGGCGCTCTCGATCAACCCTCAATGCGCACCGCCAATATGCTGGTGGGCAACCCGGAAGAGAGCGCGGTATTAGAGATTGTGCTCGGCCAGTTCAAAGCGGAATTCAAACGTGACGGCTGGTTTGCACTCACTGGGGCGGGCTGTAATGCCGATCTCGATGGCAAACCGGTGTGGACTGGCTGGCGACTGCCGGTGAAAAAAGGTCAGGTGCTGTCCCTGGCGATGCCGGTGCGCGGTATGCGCAGTTATCTGGCAGTGAATGGTGGTTTCGCCATTGATGAGATGCTCGGCTCGCACAGTACCGATCTCAAAGCGGCTTTTGGCGGTTTCCAGGGCCGTAAGCTGCAGGATGGCGATCAGCTGCCGTTGGGAAAACCCTCCCGCACTTTCAAAGGCAAAGCGGGCGTTCGTCAGTTGTTGTGGGGCAACCGCATTCGCGCCTTACCGGGCCCGGAGTACAACGAGTTCACGCGCGAAGCGCAGGAAGGTTTCTGGCGCAGCCCGTGGAAGCTCAGCCCGCAGAGCAATCGTATGGGTTACCGCATGCAGGGGCGTCAACTGCAGCGTAAAGCCACGCGTGATTTGTTGTCACATGGGTTAGTGCCCGGCGTGGTGCAGGTGCCGCCTAATGGCCAACCGATTGTGCTCATGGCCGATGCGCAAACTACCGGCGGTTATCCGCGTATCGCCTGTGTTATCGAAGCTGACCTGTATCAACTGGCGCAGATTCGACTCGGCGAACCGATTCACTTTATCCATTGCACTCTGGAAGAAGCGCTGCTGGCGAAGCAGCATCAACAGCGCTCCTTTGACCAAATTGCCTGGGGGCTTGCACATGAAGATTGATCTTAACGCTGACCTCGGCGAAGGCAGCGCCAGCGATCAGGAGCTGCTAACGCTGGTGAGTTCGGCCAATATCGCCTGTGGATTCCACGCCGGTGATGCGCAAACCATGCTGCAATCGGTGCGCTGGGCCAAAGCCTCGGGTGTGGCGATTGGCGCCCATCCCAGCTTCCCGGATCGCGAAAATTTTGGTCGCACCGCGATGCAGCTGCCACCGGAAACGGTGTATGCGCAGATGATCTATCAGATCGGCGCACTGAAGAGCATCGCCGAAAGTGAAGGTGAGCGTTTAGTGCATGTGAAGCCACACGGCATGCTGTACAACCAGGCCGCGGCGGATGCCACGCTCGCCGACGCGATTGCCCGCGCGGTGAAAGCGATCGATCCCGCATTGATTCTGGTCGGTCTGGCGGGCAGTGCTTCCATCAAGGCGGCTGCGCATCATGGCTTGCGCACGCGGGAAGAGGTGTTCGCCGACCGTGGCTATCTGGCAACCGGCGCACTGGTGCCGCGCAGCCAGCCAGGCGCGATGATTGAAGAAGCCGAGCAGGCGCTGGCGCAAACGCTCACTATGGTGCAGCAGCGTCAGGTGAAGAGTATCAGCGGGGAGTGGGTGCCGGTGAATGCAGAAACCGTGTGTCTGCATGGCGATGGTGCACACGCGCTGCAATTTGCGCGCACGTTGCGTGCGGCTTTTGCTAACCATCAAATTACTGTGACCAGCGCATGACGAATAACAACTCGCCCGATCTGTATCGGGCTTTTTATTTCTGATGAGGGGAAAAACATGGATAACGTGGTCAATCTCTGGCCGTTACTCGGCATTGCCGCCATCGTTCTGGGATTCGTGTTGCGCTTTAACCCGGTGCTGGTGGTGATTGTTGCCGGTTTTGTGACCGGCCTGGCCGCGCATCTGCCGCTGGCCGATATTCTGGAGAAACTTGGTTCCGGCTTCCTGAACACCCGCAACTTGCCGCTGATTTTGCTGCTGCCGCTGGCCGTGATCGGTTTGCTGGAGCGCCACGGTTTGAAGGAGCGCGCACAAAGCTGGATCGCGCAGATCAAAACCGCGACGGCGGGCCGTTTGCTGATTGTCTATCTGTTCGTGCGTGAAATCACCGCAGCACTCGGTTTAACCAGCCTCGGAGGTCATCCGCAGATGGTGCGTCCACTGCTGGCACCGATGGCAGAAGGCGCCACAGAAAACCGCTATGGTGAAGTGCCCGATGAAGTGCGCCATCGCTTGCGCGCCATGTCGGCAGCCACCGATAACGTCGGGCTGTTCTTTGGTGAAGATATCTTTGTCGCATTCGGCGCGATTATCTTCATGCACAACTTTATGCAGGAGTCGGCAGGCATTAGCACCGAGCCGCTGCATATCGCTTTGTGGGGTATTCCCACCGCACTCTGTGCCTTCCTGATCCATTCGGCGCGACTGGTGCGCCTTGACCGCCAGCTGGCGCGTGAATTGGGTGCCATTAATCAGCAGGCGTTGCACGCCAAAGGCGGGAAATAATGTTTCAGCAACAATATCTGATGTGGCTGGCAGGGGTGATCCTGCTGGTGGTCGCCGTTCTCTCCTGGCGTGATGCGGCTAACCCAAGACGCTTTACGACCGGTTTATTCTGGGCGCTGTATGGCCTGATGTTCCTGATTGGTGATGGTGCTTATCAACTAATGGGGCAGTGGGCAGGCGATGCCGCTGCGGGTAAACGCATGCTGCACATTGGCGTCGGCATTGCGGTGGTGTTGATGGCGTTAATTGCCGGTTTCGGCGGCGTGCGCCTCGGCAGCTATCATCAGCGCAGCGATCAGCAGAAGCGCGAAAGTGCGAAGCGTTTGCGTAATAAGCTGTTTTTGCCCGCGCTGGCGATTCCGGTGGTCACCGTGATTGGTGTGCTGGCGTTTAATAACATCCCTGGCTTGCAAGATGCTGTGTTTGGCCCGGGTAATCATTCAACGTTGGTGACCCTGTTCTCGATGATGGTCGGCTGCGTGCTGGGCTGGATAATCGCGCTGCAAATCACCCATGAAAAACCGCTGCAGTCGATGCAGGAAACTCGCCGCCTGCTGGATGCAGTGGGTTGGGCATTTATTCTGCCGCAAATTCTTGCCACGCTTGGTCTGTTATTCACCAGCGCGGGCGTCGGCACTGCGATTTCACATCTTACTGAACAGTATCTGGCAGTGGACAATCGCCTGATTGCGGTTGCGGTGTATGCGATTGGCATGGCGCTGCTGACCATGGTGATGGGTAATGCGTTTGCCGCCTTCCCGATAGTGACGGCTGGCATTGGGATTCCTATTCTGGTGCTGCAACACGGCGGCAATCCGGCGGTCATGGCGGCAATTGGCATGTTTTCTGGCTATTGCGGCACCTTGATGACGCCGATGGCGGCGAACTTCAACATCGTACCCGCGCGCTTACTGGAGTTGCCGGATCGAAACGGGGTGATCAAGGCTCAGGTGCCAACCGGTGTGCTACTGTTGGTGGTAAACGTATTCCTGCTCTACTTCCTGATGTTCTTATGAGGTCGCAATGAAAACGGTATTGATGACGGCGTTTGAGCCGTTCGGTGGCGAAACCATTAACCCTTCATGGGAAGCGGTGCGCAGTTTTGACGGTAAAGAGATTGCCGGAGCCCGAATTGTGGTGCGCCAGCTACCCGTGGTGTTTGCCACCTGCGGAAAGGTGCTAACGCAAGCGCTGGATGAGATTCAACCTGACCGAGTATTGTGCGTGGGCCAGGCCGGTGGGCGTGTTGATATCACCGTCGAACGTGTGGCGATCAACGTGGATGATGCGCGTATTCCCGACAACGATCAGCAGCAGCCGATCGACCAGCCCATCGTGATGGATGGACCTGCCGCCTATTTTTCCACCTTACCGATTAAAGCGATGGTTGCAGCACTGCGTGAAGTGGGGGTGCCGGCCTCGGTATCGCAAACGGCCGGCACATTTACCTGTAATCACGTGATGTACAGCCTGTTGCACTGGCTGAAGACCACCAACAGCCCGGCGCGCGGGGGCTTTATTCATATTCCCTATATGCCGGAACAGGCGGTGAACCATCCCGGCGTCGCCAGTATGGCGACGGCCAGCGTGATCCTGGCGCTGGAAACCTCGTTGCAGGTGATGCTGAGCACTGAAAATGACATCCGCGTGGTCGGTGGATCGACGCATTAACAGGAGACGTTATGCCTGAAGGACCGGAGATCCGCCGTGCGGCGGATCAACTGGCAGCGGCGATGGAAGGCAGGCCACTCACTGATGTGTGGTTTGCCTTTCCTGAACTGAAAACCTACGAACCGGCACTAATGGGTGAAACCATTACGGCTTTTGAAACACGTGGCAAAGCACTGCTGACGCATTTTTCGAATGGCTTAATTCTTTATAGCCATAATCAATTGTACGGCGTGTGGCGTGTGGTGCCGACCGGCACTGAACCCAACACTTCGCGGCAGTTGCGCGTACGGCTGGCAAACGCCGAACAGACCATCCTGCTCTATAGCGCTTCGGATATTGAACTGCTCAATGCAGATACCGTCGGCGCACATCCCTTTCTGCAGCGCGTGGGGCCTGATGTGCTCGATGCCACTTTAACGGTGGCAGAGGTGCGTGAGCGGCTGCTATCGCCGCGTTTTCGTCGCCGTCAGTTCAGCGGATTGTTACTCGATCAGGCCTTTCTGGCGGGATTGGGTAACTATTTGCGTGTGGAGATTTTATGGCATGCCGGATTGCTGGCGTCGCATCGGGCGCAGGATCTCACTGAGGCACAGCTCAATGCATTAAGTGAGGCGATGCTGGCGGTGCCACGTTTGTCGTATCAGATGCGCGGCAGTATGAAGAAATACCATGCCGATGCGGCGTTTCGCTTTGAGGTGTTTCATCGCCAGGGCAAGAGATGTCGGCGCTGCGGCACGCTGATTGAGAAAGGCACGCTATCGTCGCGGCCATTTTACTGGTGCCCGGGATGTCAGTTTTGACCCCATAATGCGAACAATAAAAAAGCTGCCATCTCAATGAAATGGCAGCCTTTCTTTCACACTCATTTAGCTGTGGGTTACTTTTTCAGCGCCGAGTTAAATGGACGCTCGGTGTAACCGGTATACAGCTGACGTGGACGCGCAATCTTCATGCCTTCGTCGTGCATCTCTTTCCAGTGTGCAATCCAACCCACGGTACGCGCCATCGCGAAGATAACGGTAAACATGGAAGAAGGAATACCCATCGCTTTCAGAATAATGCCAGAGTAGAAATCGACGTTTGGATAGAGTTTACGCTCGATGAAGTACGGGTCGTTCAGCGCGATATGTTCCAGCTCCATCGCCACTTCCAACAGGTCATCTTTCATACCCAACTCATTCAGCACTTCGTGACAGGTTTCACGCATCACGGTGGCGCGAGGGTCATAGTTTTTGTAAACACGGTGACCGAAGCCCATCAGACGGAACGAATCGTTTTTGTCTTTCGCGCGACGTACGAATTCTGGGATGTGCTCAACGGTGCTGATCTCTTCCAGCATACGCAGGGTAGCTTCGTTGGCGCCACCGTGTGCCGGTCCCCACAGTGAAGCGATACCCGCAGCGATACAGGCAAATGGGTTTGCACCAGAAGAACCGGCGGTACGCACGGTTGAGGTAGAGGCGTTCTGCTCATGATCAGCATGCAGAATCAGAATACGGTCCATGGCGCGTTCCAGCACCGGGTTCACTTTGTACTCTTCACACGGTGTGGCGAACATCATATGCAGGAAGTTGCCTGCGTAGGACAGGTCGTTACGTGGGTAAACGAACGGCTGACCAATCGAATATTTGTAGCACATCGCTGCCATGGTCGGCATTTTGGACAGCAGGCGGAAGGCAGCGATTTCACGGTGACGTTCAATGTTGACGTCTAAGGAGTCGTGATAGAACGCCGCCAGGGCGCCAGTGACACCACACATGACCGCCATCGGATGCGAGTCGCGGCGGAAGCCATGGAACAGTCGGGTGATTTGCTCGTGGATCATGGTGTGGCGGGTAACGGTGGTGCGGAATTCTTCAAACTGGGCTTGGGTCGGAGCTTCGCCATTCAGCAGGATGTAACACACTTCGAGGTAGTTGGAGTGGGTTGCCAGTTCGGAAATCGGGAAGCCGCGGTGTAACAGAATGCCTTCATCACCATCAATAAAAGTGATTTTAGATTCGCATGACGCAGTAGAGGTGAAACCGGGATCAAAAGTGAACAGGCCGTGATTGCCAAGTGTGCGGACATCAACAACGTCTTGTCCCAGCGTACCTTGCATCACATCCAGTTCAACGGAAGCATTATCTTGTAGGGTTAGCGTCACTTTTTTATCTGTCATTTTTCGTCTCCATAGCGCCTTAGTAGGTAAGGATCTTAGACACCAGAATAGCCTTCATGTTGTATAAAACCACAATCTTCACAGTATCACTCTGCGGTAACGTTTGTCGTGCAGGGTTACAGGGAGATGTATTAGGGCCAGTCGGTGGCGTTCGGGCATGACATGCTGAACAGCGCGGATGTTAAAGATCCTGTCACGACATAACTTCTTGGTAACCAATAACCTGATGCTTTGTGTTGCTCGTAAAGGCAATGTTACATAACTTGAGCTTAGGGGAAAGTGTATCCCCATAACTTTTGTGCATCATAGGGCTTTAATGCGTTTGTTTGTAACTGAAATGTTGATCTTTTGTCAAATCAGATAATTAAAAATGTATGAATTGTGAAATTCGTGAGTCGGATCACTGTTCAGCCTAAATGTGACCAAAGAGATTGTAGGGGAATTGTAATCAGAATGTGATCCTCCTATACTGCCGCCAGGTCTCCGGAATACCCTGACACCAGGAGCCACCCAGCGTTTTTTCGCTTCACTTAACACTGGATGTTGCTTTTTTGGTGGCGGTTGCAGTCTGAACACGCGCTGTGCTCTGATGCGACTCAGGTCCGGAGGAAGCAAAATAAAAAAGAGCTGTGTGGGCAAAACCGTGAAAAAACAAAGACCTGTTAACTTGGATCTCTCGACGATCCGGTTTCCCGTTACTGCAATATCGTCCATTCTCCACCGCGTCTCCGGCGTGATCACCTTTGTCGCTCTCGGAATACTGCTCTGGTTACTGGGTCTCTCTCTCTCTTCTCCTGAAGGCTTCCAGCAAGCGGCTTCCATCATGGACAGCTTCTTCGCCAAATTCATCATGTGGGGCATCCTGACTGCGCTGGCGTACCACGTCGTGGGCGGTATTCGTCATATGCTGGCTGATTTTGGCTTTATGGAAGAAACCCTGCAGGTGGGAACCCGTTCCGCGCAAGCGGCTTTTGGTATCACTGTCGTGCTCTCAATTTTGGCTGGAGTCCTCGTATGGTAAGCAATGCTTCTGCATTAGGACGCAACGGTATTCATGACTGGCTGTTACTGCGTGCTGCTGCAATCTTAATGACGCTCTACATCATCTACCTCCTTGGTTTTGTGGTGATGACCGGCACCCTGACCTATGACGCCTGGCACGGCTTCTTCGCCTCTGCCTTCACGAAAGTGTTTACGATACTGACGCTGTTCTCGATTCTGGTCCACGGCTGGATTGGTATGTGGCAGGTCCTGACCGACTACGTTAAACCAGTAGCAACCCGCTTGCTGCTGCAGTTTGTGATTGTGGTCGCGCTGTTGTCGTATGCCGTTTATGGAATCGTTGTTGTGTGGGGTGTGTAAATGAGTTTGCCAGTCAGAGAATTTGATGCCGTGGTGATCGGCGCGGGTGGCGCGGGAATGCGCGCGGCTCTGCAAATCTCCCAATCGGGCCAGACTTGTGCCCTGTTATCCAAAGTTTTCCCAACCCGTTCTCATACCGTATCGGCGCAGGGCGGTATTACCGTTGCGCTGGGTAACACCCATGAAGATAACTGGGAATGGCATATGTACGATACCGTCAAAGGCTCCGACTATATCGGTGACCAGGACGCGATCGAGTATATGTGTCACGTCGGTCCGGAAGCGATTCTGGAACTGGAACACATGGGTCTGCCTTTCTCCCGTCTTGATGACGGCCGCGTATATCAGCGTCCGTTTGGTGGTCAGTCGAAGAACTTCGGCGGTGAGCAGGCGGCGCGTACCGCTGCGGCAGCCGACCGTACTGGCCACGCACTGCTGCATACCCTGTATCAGCAGAACCTGAAAAACAAAACCACCATCTTCTCCGAATGGTATGCGCTGGATCTGGTGAAAAATGAAGACGGTGCGATTGTCGGCTGTACCGCTATCTGCATGGAAACCGGTGAAACCGTTTACTTCAAAGCGAAAGCGACCATTCTGGCAACGGGCGGTGCAGGCCGTATTTACCAGTCCACTACTAACGCGCACATCAACACCGGTGACGGCGTAGGTATGGCGCTGCGTGCCGGTGTGCCGGTGCAGGATATGGAAATGTGGCAGTTCCACCCAACCGGTATCGCCGGTGCGGGTGTGCTGGTCACTGAAGGTTGCCGTGGTGAAGGTGGATACCTGCTGAACAAACACGGCGAACGCTTCATGGAGCGTTATGCGCCAAACGCCAAAGACCTGGCAGGTCGTGACGTGGTCGCACGCTCCATGATGGTGGAAATTCGTGAAGGCCGTGGTTGTGACGGTCCATGGGGCCCGCACATCAAGCTGAAACTCGATCATCTGGGCGCAGAAGTTTTGGAATCGCGTCTGCCGGGTATCCTTGAGCTGTCGCGTACCTTTGCGCACGTCGATCCGATTAAAGAGCCGATTCCGGTTATTCCAACCTGCCACTACATGATGGGCGGCGTGCCGACCAAAGTGACCGGTCAGGCGCTGCGCGTGAACGAGCAGGGTGAAGACGAAGTGATTCCGGGCCTGTTCGCGGTAGGCGAAATTGCGTGTGTATCAGTACACGGCGCTAACCGTCTCGGCGGTAACTCGTTGCTCGACCTGGTGGTATTTGGCCGCGCGGCGGGTGTGCACCTGCTGGAGTGTCTGGAAGAGCAGGGTGAACTGCGCGAAGCCACGCAGGAAAACATTGATGCCGCCATGGCGCGCTTCAACCGCTGGGAAAACAACACCACGGGTGAAGATCCGGTTGAAATCCGTAAAGCGTTGCAGCGTTGCATGCAGAACAACTTCTCGGTATTCCGCGAAGGTGATGCGATGCGTGAAGGTCTGGAAGAGCTGAAAGTGATTCGTGAACGTCTGAAGTCAGCGCGTCTTGATGACCGTTCGCCAGATTTCAACACCCAACGTATCGAGTGCCTTGAGCTGGATAACCTGATGGAAACCGCGTACGCCACGGCGGTCGCTGCAAACTTCCGTACCGAAAGCCGTGGCGCACACAGCCGCTTCGACTACCCGGAACGTGATGATGCTAACTGGCTGTGTCACAGCCTCTATGTTCCGCAAACGGAAAGCATGACGCGCCGTGAGGTGAACATGCAACCGAAACTGCGTGCGGCCTTCCCGCCGAAAGCGCGTACCTACTAATTGCGGAGATCATCATGAGACTCGAATTTTCTATCTATCGTTACAACCCGGAAGTCGATGACAAACCGCGTATGCAGGAATACACGCTGGAGTCAGAAGACGGTCGTGACATGATGTTGCTGGACGCGTTGATTCGTCTGAAAGAGAAGGACCCAACGCTGGCCTTCCGTCGCTCATGCCGTGAAGGTGTTTGCGGTTCTGACGGCCTCAACATGAACGGCAAAAACGGCTTGGCCTGCATCACGCCAGTCTCCGCGCTGGGTAATGGCACGAAGAAAATTGTTATCCGTCCACTGCCTGGTTTGCCGGTGATCCGCGACCTCGTCGTTGATATGGGACAATTCTATACGCAGTATGAGAAGATTAAGCCTTTCCTGTTGAATAATGGGGAAAATCCGCCAGCACGCGAGCATCTGCAGACCCCGGCAGACCGTGAGCACCTGGATGGATTGTACGAGTGTATTCTGTGCGCTTGCTGCTCGACCTCGTGCCCATCGTTCTGGTGGAACCCGGACAAGTTCATCGGTCCGGCAGGTTTGTTAGCCGCTTACCGTTTCCTGATCGACAGCCGCGATACCGAAACCGATGCGCGTCTGGACAATCTGAACGATGCTTTCAGTGTATTCCGCTGTCACAGCATCATGAACTGTGTGAGCGTGTGCCCGAAAGGACTAAACCCGACGCGCGCTATCGGCCATATTAAGTCGATGCTGCTGCAACGCGGGGCGTAACACACTGAAGTCACTGTCCGGGAACTTAAGGTTCCCGGCAGTTTACGGAAGCCTTTATAAGCGCGGTACTGACCACGCTTATAAAGGTTCCCTTACGGGCCAGGCGCCGGTTGCGCACAGGTTCGTATCGCTGAACTCACTACGGCAAGCCGCGAAAGCGGCAACAAATGAAACCTCATAAAAAGCAGATTAATGCTTAAGGGATCACAATGCAGAACAGCGCGATGAAACCCTGGCTGGACTCCTCCTGGCTGGCCGGCGCGAACCAATCCTACATAGAGCAACTCTATGAGGATTTCCTGACCGATCCTGACTCAGTTGATGAAATGTGGCGCGAGCTGTTCCAACAGCTGCCCGGCACTGGCGTGAAACCTGAGCAGTTTCACTCCACCACGCGTGATTACTTCCGCCGCCTGGCAAAAGATGCGACCCGCTACACATCCTCAGTCACCGATCCGGCTACTAATTCCAAACAGGTTAAAGTGCTGCAGCTGATCAATGCGTTCCGCTTCCGCGGCCATCAGCACGCTAACCTCGATCCGCTCGGCCTGTGGAAACAGGATCGGGTGGCGGATCTTGACCCTTCTTATCACGATCTCACCGACGCCGATTTTCAGGAAAGCTTTAACGTAGGTTCCTTTGCCATTGGTAAAGAGACCATGAAGCTGGCTGATCTGTTCGCGGCGCTGCAGCAGACCTATTGTGGCTCGATTGGTGCAGAGTACATGCACATCAACAACACCGATGAGAAACGCTGGATTCAGCAGCGTCTGGAATCGGTGGTCGGCCATGCGTCATTCAGCAGCGACGAGAAAAAAGGTTTCCTGAAAGAGCTGACCGCGGCTGAAGGTCTGGAAAAATACCTCGGCGCGAAATTCCCGGGTGCAAAACGCTTCTCACTGGAAGGCGGTGATGCTCTGGTGCCGATGCTGCGCGAAATGATTCGCCATGCAGGCAAAAGCGGTACGCGTGAAGTGGTACTGGGGATGGCACACCGTGGTCGTCTCAACGTCCTGATTAACGTACTGGGTAAAAAGCCACAGGATCTGTTTGACGAATTCTCCGGCAAACACAAAGAGCACCTCGGCACCGGCGACGTGAAGTACCACATGGGCTTCTCGTCTGACGTTGAAACCGAAGGTGGTTTAGTGCACCTGGCGCTGGCGTTTAACCCGTCACACCTCGAAATCGTAAGCCCAGTGGTCATGGGTTCGGTGCGTGCACGTCTGGATCGTCTGGCTGAGCCAGGCAGCAACAAAGTTCTGCCGATCACCATCCACGGTGATGCGGCGGTGATCGGCCAGGGCGTGGTGCAGGAAACCCTGAACATGTCTGCGGCGCGCGGTTACGAAGTGGGCGGTACCGTTCGCATCGTGATTAACAACCAGGTAGGTTTCACCACCTCGAACCCGAAAGATGCGCGTTCAACGCCTTACTGCACCGACATCGGCAAGATGGTGCTGGCGCCAATCTTCCACGTGAATGCGGACGATCCAGAAGCGGTGGCCTTCGTGACTCGCCTGGCGCTGGATTATCGCAACACCTTTAAACGCGACGTGTTTATCGATCTGGTGTGCTACCGCCGTCACGGCCATAACGAAGCGGATGAGCCAAGTGCAACCCAGCCGCTGATGTACCAGAAAATCAAGAAACATCCAACGCCACGTAAGATCTACGCCGATCAGCTGGAGAGCGAAGGTGTGGCGACGTTAGAAGATGCGACTGAACTGGTCAATCTCTACCGTGATGCGTTGGATGAAGGCGAATGCGTGGTGCCAGAATGGCGTCCGATGAGCCTGCACTCCTTCACATGGTCGCCGTACCTGAACCACGAGTGGGATGAAAACTATCCTGCCACGGTTGAGTACAAACGCCTGCAAGAGCTGGCGCGCCGCATCAGCAGCGTACCGGAAGCCGTCGAAGTGCAGTCGCGCGTGGCGAAGATTTACAATGACCGTAAAGAAATGGCGGAAGGCAACAAGCCATTTGACTGGGGCGGCGCGGAAAACCTGGCGTACGCCACGCTGGTTGACGAAGGTATTCCTGTCCGTCTGTCGGGTGAAGACTCCGGCCGTGGCACCTTCTTCCACCGTCATGCGGTGATCCACAACCAAACCAACGGCTCAACCTACACCCCACTGCACCATGTCCATAACGGCCAGGGTCAGTTCAAGGTCTGGGATTCCGTGCTGTCAGAAGAAGCGGTACTGGCCTTTGAATACGGCTATGCCACCGCAGAACCGCGCGTGCTGACCATTTGGGAAGCGCAGTTCGGCGACTTCGCCAACGGTGCTCAGGTGGTGATCGACCAGTTCATCAGCTCCGGCGAGCAGAAGTGGGGCCGTATGTGTGGCCTCGTGATGCTGCTGCCACACGGTTATGAAGGTCAGGGGCCAGAGCACTCCTCTGCGCGTCTGGAGCGCTATCTGCAACTCTGTGCTGAACAGAACATGCAGGTATGCGTGCCGTCAACGCCAGCACAGGTTTACCACATGCTGCGTCGTCAAGCGCTGCGCGGTATGCGCCGTCCGCTGATTGTGATGTCACCGAAATCGCTGTTGCGCCATCCACTGGCGGTCTCCAGCCTGGAAGAGCTGGCCAATGGCAGCTTCCAACCGGCGATTGGCGAGATTGACGATCTGGATCCGAAACAAGTGAAACGCGTGGTGATGTGTTCCGGTAAGGTTTATTACGATCTGCTGGAACAGCGTCGCAAGAATGAGCAGACCGATGTCGCCATCGTGCGTATCGAACAGCTCTATCCGTTCCCGCACAAAGTAGTGCAGGACGTATTGAAAAATTATGCGCATGTGCAGGATTTCGTCTGGTGTCAGGAAGAGCCACTGAACCAGGGCGCATGGTATTGCAGTCAGCATCATTTCCGCGAAGTGGTTCCCTTCGGTGCGTCACTGCGTTACGCAGGTCGTCCGGCTTCTGCTTCACCAGCCGTGGGCTACATGTCCGTACATCAACAACAGCAGCAAGACCTGGTTAACGACGCGCTGAACCTTGGTTAATTAAAAGGAAAGAAAATGAGTAGCGTAGAAATTCTGGTTCCCGATTTGCCTGAATCCGTAGCGGATGCAACGGTTGCAACCTGGCACAAAAAACCCGGCGATGCGGTCAGTCGCGATGAAGTACTGGTTGAGATTGAAACGGACAAAGTTGTGCTTGAAGTGCCTGCTTCAGCAGACGGTGTACTGGAAGCGATTCTGGAAGACGAAGGCGCTACGGTGCTCTCGCGCCAGCTGTTAGGCCGCCTGGTGGAAGGCAACAGCGGTGGTAAAGAGACCTCTGCGAAAGTAGAAACGAAAGAAGCGACACCAGAACAGCGTAAAACCGCGTCTCTGGAAGAAGAGAGCAACGATGCGCTGAGCCCAGCGGTTCGTCGCCTGATCGCTGAAAACAACCTCGACGCGAGCCAGATTAAAGGCACCGGTGTGGGTGGTCGTCTGACGCGTGAAGATGTTGAGAAGCATGTCGCGAAGAAAGCTGACGGCGCGAAAGCGGCGCCTGCAGCAGCGGCCGCGGCACCACAGGCTGCTGTGGCTAACCGCAGCGAAAAACGCGTACCAATGACGCGTCTGCGTAAGCGTGTGGCTGAGCGTCTGCTGGAAGCGAAAAACAGCACCGCGATGCTGACCACCTTCAACGAAATCAACATGAAGCCGATCATGGATTTGCGTAAGCAGTACGGCGACGCGTTTGAGAAACGTCACGGTGTGCGTTTGGGCTTCATGTCCTTCTACATCAAAGCGGTGGTTGAAGCCCTGAAACGCTATCCAGAAGTGAACGCTTCTATCGATGGCGAAGATGTGGTTTACCACAACTACTTCGACGTCAGCATCGCGGTGTCTACGCCGCGCGGCCTGGTAACCCCAGTGCTGAAAGATGTTGATGCGCTGAGCATGGCTGACATCGAGAAGAAAATTAAAGAACTGGCGGTGAAAGGCCGTGACGGTAAGCTGACGGTTGACGAGCTGACCGGCGGTAACTTCACCATCACCAACGGCGGTGTGTTCGGTTCCCTGATGTCTACGCCGATCATCAACCCACCGCAGAGCGCGATTCTGGGCATGCACGCGATCAAAGAGCGCCCGATGGCGGTCAATGGTCAGGTTGTGATCCTGCCAATGATGTATCTGGCACTCTCTTATGACCACCGTCTGATCGATGGTCGCGAATCCGTGGGCTATCTGGTCGCGGTGAAAGAGATGCTGGAAGATCCGGCGCGTCTGCTGCTGGACGTCTAATTTTCGCCGGGCGCATCGCACAACGGTGCGCCCAAACTCATATCTGAATGGATAGAACATCATGAACTTACATGAATACCAGGCGAAGCAGTTGTTTGCTCGCTATGGCATGCCAGCTCCAACTGGTTACGCCTGCGCTACGCCACGTGAAGCAGAAGAAGCCGCCTCTAAAATTGGCGCAGGTCCGTGGGTAGTAAAATGTCAGGTACATGCCGGTGGCCGCGGTAAAGCGGGTGGCGTGAAAGTGGTGAACAGCAAGGAAGATATCCGTGCATTTGCTGAGCATTGGTTGGGCAAGCGTCTGGTGACCTACCAAACTGATGCTGATGGCCAGCCGGTAAACCAGATTCTGGTTGAAGCCGCGACTGACATCGACCAGGAACTGTATCTGGGTGCGGTCGTTGACCGTGCTACCCGTCGCGTGATCTTCATGGCTTCCACCGAAGGCGGCGTGGAAATCGAGAAAGTGGCGGAAGAAACCCCGCACCTGATCCACAAAATGGCATTGGATCCGCTGGCCGGACCTCAGCCATACCAGGGTCGTGAGTTGGCGTTCAAACTGGGCCTGTCCGGTAAGCAAGTTAGCCAGTTCACCAAAATCTTCATGGGTCTGGCGACCATGTTCCTGGAACGCGACCTGGCGATGGTTGAGATCAACCCGCTGGTGATCACCAAGCAGGGCGACCTGATCTGCCTCGATGGCAAACTGGGCGCCGACGGTAACGCATTGTTCCGTCAGCCTGAGCTGCGTGAAATGCGCGATCCAAGCCAGGAAGATCCACGTGAAGCACACGCAACACAGTGGGAACTGAACTACGTTGCGCTGGATGGCAACATCGGCTGTATGGTGAACGGTGCCGGTCTGGCAATGGGTACCATGGACATCGTGAAACACCACGGTGGCCAGCCTGCTAACTTCCTTGATGTCGGCGGCGGCGCAACCAAAGAGCGCGTAACCGAAGCCTTCAAAATCATCCTGTCTGACGATGCTGTTAAAGCAGTATTCGTTAACATCTTCGGCGGCATCGTGCGTTGCGACCTGATCGCAGACGGCATCATCGGTGCAGTTGCAGAAGTGGGTGTGAACGTGCCAGTGGTGGTACGTCTGGAAGGTAACAACGCCGAGCTGGGCGCGCAGAAACTGGCGGACAGCGGTCTGAACATCATTGCAGCAACCAGCCTGACAGACGCTGCGCAGCGTGTTGTTGCTGCCGCGGAGGGTAAATAATGTCCATTCTTATCGACAAAAACACCAAAGTCATTTGCCAGGGTTTCACCGGTGGCCAGGGGACTTTCCACTCTGAGCAGGCTTTGGCCTATGGTACGCAACTGGTTGGCGGTGTCACGCCAGGCAAAGGCGGCACCACACATCTCGGTCTGCCAGTGTTCAACACCGTGCGTGAAGCAGTAGAAGCCACTGGCGCCACTGCTACCGTGATCTACGTTCCAGCCCCGTTCTGCAAAGACGGTATCCTGGAAGCCATCGACGCAGGCATCAAACTGATCATCACCATCACCGAAGGTATCCCAACGCTGGATATGCTGACCGTGAAAGTGAAGCTGGATGAAGCTGGCGTGCGCATGATTGGCCCGAACTGCCCAGGTGTGATCACCCCAGGCGAATGTAAGATCGGTATCATGCCAGGTCACATTCACCAGCCAGGTCGCGTAGGTATCGTGTCTCGTTCAGGCACCCTGACCTATGAAGCGGTTAAGCAGACCACTGACATCGGCTATGGCCAGTCAACCTGCGTCGGTATCGGTGGTGACCCGATCCCAGGTTCAAACTTCATCGATATCCTGAAAATGTTCCAGGATGACCCACAGACCGAAGTGATCGTCATGATCGGTGAGATCGGTGGTAGCGCGGAAGAAGAAGCCGCAGCCTTCATTAAAGAGCACGTGACCAAGCCGGTTGTGGGCTACATCGCGGGCGTGACTGCACCGAAAGGCAAACGTATGGGCCACGCAGGCGCCATCATTGCTGGCGGTAAAGGCACTGCTGACGAGAAATTCGCCGCGCTGGAAGCGGCCGGTGTGAAAACCGTACGCAGCCTGGCTGACATTGGCGACGCCGTTAAAGCAGTTCTGCCAATCAAATAAGTCATCACTGGTGATGTGCATGAAGCCACCTTCGGGTGGCTTTTTTTATGCCTGAAAGGAAGGGGAAGCCAGTGGCCACAGCGCCCTGTGCAGAGTCACACAAAAAGCAGGGAAAAACCGTAACGGAGATACAATCTGCGGCTATGCTTACTGAGTTGGTAAGGTAAAGATAGGAAAATGTGCGTGATCTCACAGGGGAAATTAAACCTGAGTATCCGGTATTAACGTTAAAAAAATACGGGAGAAGTAATTATTTACTTAATTGCATCACGCGTTCATGACAACTAATTAACAACAACGCTAACACTACATATCTGAAAAATTATTGTCTTAATCCAGATCAATAAAGCGTGAGATATAACAAACTTTACTGCTGGCATCACGCACGACAAACGGTATAAATTGCGCTGCATCAATTCAGTCTTTTCCGCGAATTTTCAGGAGTTTGAGCCAGGCGTTGTTAGCGCAATTCTGTCGCCTTCTTGCATCACACTCCTGCTCGAAACAGATTGAAGCGATCGGTTTTTCGGGAAATTTTCACCACTGTTACTCACTCATTTCGGGCTACAGATTTCTCTGTTCTGTCAGTAATAAAACTGGAATCAATAATCAGTCGTTCCTGGATCTTATTCTGCACGTCAATGTTCGCTGTTTACCGTTGTCAGCCGCAGAGTAAATTCATGCGAGGAGCAAGGAGTCATCATGTTAGATATTGTCGAGCTGTCGCGTTTACAGTTTGCCCTGACGGCGATGTACCATTTCCTGTTCGTCCCCTTAACGCTGGGTATGGCGTTTTTGTTGGCGATCATGGAAACCGTATATGTCCTGACGGGTAAGCAAATTTATAAAGACATGACCAAGTTCTGGGGCAAGTTGTTCGGTATCAACTTTGCGCTGGGTGTCGCAACCGGTCTCACCATGGAGTTTCAGTTCGGGACCAACTGGTCATATTACTCCCACTATGTCGGCGATATCTTTGGTGCGCCGCTCGCCATTGAAGGCTTGATGGCGTTCTTCCTTGAATCCACCTTTGTTGGTCTGTTCTTCTTCGGTTGGGATCGCCTTGGCAAAGTCCAGCACCTGGCGGTAACCTGGCTGGTGGCGCTCGGTTCTAACATGTCTGCGCTGTGGATTCTGGTGGCGAATGGTTGGATGCAAAACCCGATCGCTTCTGAATTCAATTTCGAAACCATGCGCATGGAGATGGTGAGCTTCTCCGAGCTGGTGCTCAACCCGGTTGCGCAGGTGAAATTTGTCCACACCGTGGCGGCAGGTTACACCGCTGGCGCGATGTTCGTGCTGGGTATCAGTGCCTGGTATCTGCTGAAAGGCCGCGATGTGGCTTTCGCTAAGCGCTCATTCGGTATTGCAGCCAGCTTTGGCATGGCCGCGATTCTGTCCGTTATCGTGCTGGGTGATGAATCCGGTTATGAAATGGGTGACGTGCAGAAAACCAAACTGGCGGCAATTGAAGCCGAGTGGGAAACGCAGCCTGCACCTGCGGCCTTCACGCTGTTTGGTATTCCCGATCAGGATTCGCAGGAGAACAAGTACGCGATTCAAATCCCGTATTTGCTCGGGCTGATCGCGACGCGATCGGTGGATACACCGGTCACCGGTCTGAAAGATCTGCTGTCGCAACATGAAGTGCGTATCCGCAACGGCATGAAAGCCTACGCGTTGCTGAATGAACTGCGCGCGGGCAGCAAAGATCCTGCGGTGCGTAGCCAGTTCGAAGCCAGCAAACAGGATCTCGGTTATGGCTTGCTGCTGAAGCGCTACACCCCGGATGTGGCGAATGCGACTGAAGCGCAGATTCAGAAAGCGACACAGGATTCGATTCCACGTGTGGCTCCGCTCTATTTCGCCTTCCGCATCATGGTGCTGTGTGGCGTGTTGCTGCTGGGTATTATCGCTCTGTCATTCCTGAGTGTGATTCGCAACCGCATTGGCAAGAGCCGCTGGCTGCTTAAGGCGGCACTGTACGGTATTCCGCTGCCATGGATTGCCATTGAATCGGGCTGGTTTGTTGCTGAGTACGGTCGTCAGCCTTGGGCGATTGGTGAAGTGTTGCCAACCGCCGTAGCGAACTCCTCACTGACCGTTGGCGATCTGCTGTTCTCAATGATTCTGATTTGCGGTCTCTACACCCTTTTCCTGGTGGCGGAAATGTACCTGATGTTCAAGTTCGCCCGTCTGGGTCCTAGCAGCCTGAAGACTGGCCGCTACCATCATGAGACCGTGAAAGCGGCTGCTCAGCCCGTTCGTGGATAAGGAGAGCAACCATGTTTGATTATGAAGTATTGCGCTTTGTCTGGTGGTTGCTGATTGGCGTGCTGCTAATTGGCTTTGCGGTTACCGACGGGTTTGATATGGGGGTCGGTATGCTGACGCGCATCCTTGGCCGTACCGATACCGAACGACGTATCATGATTAACAGCATCGCCCCGCACTGGGACGGCAACCAGGTATGGCTGATCACCGCGGGTGGCGCGCTGTTTGCCGCCTGGCCAATGGTTTACGCCGCCGCGTTTTCCGGCTTCTATGTGGCGATGATTTTGGTGCTGGCTTCGCTGTTCTTCCGCCCGGTGGGTTTTGACTACCGTTCGAAGATTGAGGACATGCGCTGGCGCAACACCTGGGACTGGGGCATTTTCATCGGCAGCTTTGTACCACCACTGGTGATTGGCGTGGCCTTCGGCAACTTGCTGCAGGGCGTACCTTTCCATGCGGATGAGTATCTGCGTCTGTTCTACACCGGTAACTTCTTCCAGTTACTCAATCCGTTTGGCTTGCTGGCGGGTGTGATCAGCGTCGCGATGATCCTGACACAGGGTGCGACCTATCTGCAGATGCGTACCAACGGCGATCTGCACCTGCGAGCGCGCGGCACCGCGCAAATCAGTGCGCTGGTGATGATGGTGTGCTTCGTATTAGCCGGTGTGTGGGTGAAATACGGAATTGATGGCTATGTGGTGAAAAGCGTCATCGATCATCACGCTGCATCCAACCCGCTGGGCAAAGAAGTGGTGCGTGAAGCCGGTGCGTGGATGGTGAACTTTGAACAGACGCCAATCCTGTGGCTGTTCCCGCTGCTTGGCGTGGTGCTGCCGCTGCTGACCGTGCTCTGTTCGCGCATGGAGAAGGGCGCCTGGGCGTTTGTCTTTTCTTCATTGACGCTGGCATGCGTCATCATGACTGCAGGCATCGCGATGTTCCCGTTCATTATGCCTTCCAGCACCGTGCCGGGCACTAGCCTGACCATGTGGGATGCCACCTCAAGCCTGCTGACGCTGAAAGTGATGACCTTCGCCGCCATCATCTTTGTCCCGATTATCCTCGCCTATACCGCGTGGTGTTATTACAAGATGTTTGGCCGTATCACCAAAGAACACATTGAGAGCAATACGCACTCCCTGTACTGATTAAGGAGATTGAGCATGTGGTATTTTGCCTGGATTCTTGGCACTTTGCTGGCCTGTGCGTTTGGCGTGATCACGGCGCTGGCGATTGAGCAAGCAGAAGAGAGTGGCGCAAAGGATAAACAACACTGATGCGCACACTGATTCAGACGCTGTATCGTCTGATGGACAAGGGCCCGTTACGGGCCCTTTCGCTGATACTGGCGCTGTGGCTGGCGGGCTGTGTTATCTGGCAACCGTCACGCTTTGCCGCCCGCACGAGCGACTTAGCCATCTGGCATGGATTATTGATGATTTGGGCGGTGTGCACCGGCGTGATTCATGGTACGGGCTTCCGTCCATTGCAAACGCGCTGGCGAGCCGTGTTTTCACCGTTGCCTGCGATGATCGTACTGATTCTGGGAATCTATTGGTTCTATCATTGAGCCCCCAAGGCTGTTTTTTATCCGCTTTATTCGGGCGCTGACGTGAGTTTATGTCAGCGCCTGGTCAAGAAATATCCTGAAATTCCTTCCAGTTGTTAACGTGTGATAATTATTTTCTCCTGGCTCTGGCGGACCATTCCCAAGCCGATCTCACTTGCGTATAGTAGCAACGTTTAAAATGAGACCGGGATGTAGAGTGAGTACAACGCTGTTTCGCTGGCCGGTTAGGGTCTATTACGAAGACACCGACGCCGGTGGTGTGGTTTACCACGCCAGTTATCTTGCTTTCTATGAACGAGCACGTACCGAGATGTTGCGCCAGCACCATTTCAATCAACAAGCCCTGTTAGAAGAACAGGTGGCGTTTGTGGTACGACGCATGACGATAGACTTTGTTGCCGCAGCACGTCTTGACGATCTTCTGGATATCCAGAGTGAAGTGACCGCCATGACTCGCGCCACCATGACCTTCTCGCAGCGTATCGTGAATGCAGAAGGCAAAGTGCTGAATGAAGCAGAAGTCCTGATTGCCTGCATCAACCCACATCTAATGAAGCCGATTGCGCTTCCCAAGTCTATTGTCGCGGAGTTCAAGCAGTGACTGACATGAATGTTCTTGATTTGTTCCTGAAGGCGAGCCTTCTGGTCAAACTTATCATGTTGATTTTGATCGGCTTTTCTATTGCCTCATGGGCGATCATTATTCAGCGCACGCGCATCCTGAATGCGGCGGGTCGCGAAGCCGAAGCCTTTGAAGATAAGTTCTGGTCAGGCATCGAATTATCGCGCCTGTATCAGGAAAGCCAGGGACGCCGCGATGAGCTGGGCGGATCTGAGCAAATTTTCTATTCGGGCTTCAAAGAGTTTGCCCGTTTGCACCGTGCTAACAACCACGCGCCAGAAGCGGTGGTCGAGGGAGCCAGCCGTGCGATGCGCATCTCAATGAACCGTGAACTGGAAGCGCTGGAAAACCACATTCCTTTCCTTGGCACCGTTGGTTCCATCAGCCCGTATATCGGTCTGTTCGGTACGGTGTGGGGGATCATGCACGCCTTTATCGCGCTTGGCGCGGTGAAACAGGCGACGTTGCAGATGGTTGCGCCGGGTATTGCCGAAGCGCTGATCGCCACTGCCATCGGTTTGTTCGCGGCCATTCCTGCCGTTATGGCGTATAACCGTCTGAACCAGCGCGTCAACAAGCTGGAGCAGGGCTACGACAACTTTATGGAAGAGTTCACGGCTATCCTGCATCGTCAGGCTTTCTCCACCGACAACACGAAGTAAGTCGAGGTTAACGATGGCCAGAACCCGTGGTCGCGGGCGCCGCGACCTTAAGTCGGAAATCAACATAGTTCCACTGCTGGACGTACTGTTGGTGTTGCTGCTCATCTTTATGGCAACTGCGCCGATTATTACGCAAAGCGTGGAAGTGGACCTGCCTGATGCGACCGACTCGAAAACGGTCTCAACGGATGATAATCCCCCGGTCATTGTTGAAGTGGCTGGCGTCGGGCAATACAGCCTGGTGGTGGATCACGATCGTATGACGCAGCTGCCGCCGGAACAGGTGGTAAGCGAAGCACAGCGCCGCATTGAAGCCAATCCGAAGACGGTATTCCTGATTGGTGGAGCAAAAGACGTGCCTTACGACGAAATCATCAAGGCGTTGAACCTGTTACATCAGGCAGGCGTGAAATCTGTCGGTTTGATGACACAGCCGATTTAAAGCGAACCGTTTTTGGGATCCGAGAGTGTCGAAGGTAACCGAGCAGAACGACAAGTTAAAACGCGCGATAATCATTTCGGTGATTCTGCACATCGTGCTGATCGCCCTGCTGATCTGGAGCTCGTTTAACGAAAAGATCGAATCCAGCGGCGGTGGCGGCGGCAGTGACATTGATGCCGTGATGGTCGATTCCGGCGCGGTGGTTGAACAGTACAACCGCCAGCAGAATCAGCAACGCGACAGCCAGCGTGCCGAGCAGCAGCGTCAGAAACAGTCGCAGCAGCAGGCCGAAGAGTTACAGCAGAAGCAAGCCGCTGAGCAGCAGCGTCTGAAAGAGCTGGAAAAAGAGCGTTTGCAGGCGCAGCAGGAAGCCAAAGAGCAGGCCAAACAGCAAGCTGAGCAACAGAAAGCCGCTGAAGCGGCCGCGAAGCAGGCGCAGGATCAGCAGAAAGCTGCAGAAGCGGCTGCCGCAAAAGCTAAGGCCGACGCCAAAGCTGAAGCGGATGCGCAAGCTAAAGCGGCGGCAGATGCCAAAGCCAAAGCGGTAGAAGAGGCGAAGCAGGCTGCAGCGGACGCGAAGAAGAAAGCGGACGAACAGGCCAAAGCAGCGGCTGCTGAAGCGGCGAAAGAGAAAGCGGTAGAGCAAGCCAAAGCCGCCGCCGAAGCGAAAGCGCAAGCTGCCGCAGAGGCCAAAGCACAGGCTGCAGCTGATGCGAAGGCGAAAGCCGCTCAGGAAGCCAAAGAGGCTAAAGAGCAAGCTGCCGCAGAAGCAAAAGAGAAAGCCGCTGAGGCAGCGAAAGAGAAAGCGGCTGCCGATGCGAAAGCGAAAGCGGATGCTGCCGCGAAAGCGAAAGCTGATGCAGCAGCCAAAGCGAAAGCAGCCGCAGATGCTAAAAAGAAAGCCGCTTCTGAAGCTGCCAAGAATGAAAGTGATGTTGATGACCTGTTAGGTGGTCTCTCGTCCGGTAAGAATGCACCGAAAAGTGGCACGGCTTCTGGCGGTGCGGCAGGGCAGGGGAATCAGAAGAAAGCGGGTGCATCAGGCGCTGAGATTAACTCTTACTTGGGCCAGGTCGTTGGTGCGATTCAAAGTCGCTTCTACGATGCGGATACCTTTAAGGGTAAAGAGTGTAATCTGCGTATTAAATTGGCACCTGACGGTTTGCTGATTGATGTCAAAGCAGAAGGTGGCGACCCGGCATTGTGCCAGGCCGCAATCACCGCCGCGAAGCAGGCTCGAATTCCTAAGCCGCCATCGCAAGCGGTGTATGAAGTGTTTAAAAACGCCCCAATGCGTTTCAAACCGGAATAATGCAGTAACTCACGGCAGGTTGAACTAAGGTTAGCTTGCCGTAATTTATGAACACTCGTGTTTTTCAGGAACTGTGCGAATTATCGTGGACTCAGGTTCAGATAAGGGAGAAAAGATGAAGCAGGCACTTCGTGTAACCTTAGGTTTTTTTGTACTGCTGTGGGCAGCCATGCTGCACGCAGAAGTGCGCATTGAAATTACGCAGGGCGTGAACACCGCACGTCCAATTGGTGTGGTGCCGTTCAAATGGGCTGGCCCAGGCGCGGCGCCAGAAGACATTGGCGGCATCGTCGCGGCTGACTTGCGCAATAGCGGTAAATTCAACCCGCTGGATCGTTCACGTCTGCCACAGCAGCCGACTAGCGCGCAGGAAGTGCAACCTGCTGCCTGGAGCGCATTGGGTATTGATGCGGTTGTCGTGGGCCAGGTCACGCCAAACCCGGACGGTAGCTACCAGATCGCTTACCAGCTGGTGGACACTGGCGGTGCACCGGGCACGGTGCTGGCGCAGAACTCTTACAAAGTCACTAAGCAATGGCTGCGTTATGCAGGCCACACTGCCAGTGATGAAGTGTTTGAGAAGCTGACGGGTATCAAAGGCGCATTCCGTACGCGTATTGCTTACGTGGTGCAGACCAACGGCGGTCAGTTCCCGTATGAGCTGCGTGTGTCCGACTACGATGGCTACAACCAGTTTACCGTGCATCGTTCACCTGAACCGCTGATGTCTCCGGCCTGGTCTCCAGACGGCAGCAAAGTGGCTTACGTGACCTTTGAGAGCGGCAAATCGGCGCTGGTAGTGCAAACGCTGGCAAACGGTGCGATTCGTCAGGTCGCTTCTTATCCACGTCACAACGGTGCACCGGCCTTCTCGCCGGACGGCTCTAAACTGGCGTTCGCGCTGTCTAAAACCGGCAGCCTGAACCTGTATGTGATGGATTTGGCTTCTGGCCAGACGCGTCAGGTGACCGATGGTCGCTACAACAGCACCGAACCGACCTGGTTCCCGGACAGCCAGACACTGGCTTACACTTCGGATCAGGCAGGTGCGCCTCAGATTTATAAGATTGGTATTAACGGCGGTGCGCCACAACGTATTACCTGGGAAGGTGCGCAGAACCAGGATGCGGATGTGTCAACTGACGGCAAAACCATGGTGATGATCAGCAGCGCCGGTGGTGCTCAGCATGTCGCCAAACAGGATCTGGTAACGGGAGCCGTTCAAACAATAACGGACACGTTCCTGGATGAGACGCCAAGTCTGGCGCCTAACGGCACGATGGTAATCTATAGCTCTACTCAGGGGATGGGTTCCGTGTTGCAGTTGGTTTCAACAGATGGGCGTTTCAAAGCGCGTCTTCCGGCAACCGATGGACAGGTCAAATTCCCTGCCTGGTCGCCGTATCTGTAATGCATGAGTCCCCTGCATAGCGGGGGATGACAATGTATAGCAAACAAAATAATAGGATAAAGAAATGCAACTGAACAAAGTGCTGAAGGGTTTGATGCTGGCTCTGCCGGTAATCGCGGTAGCTGCATGTAGCTCGCACAAAAACAACAACAACGACCAGACTGGTATGGGCGCAGACAACGGCGCTTACGGTGCTGGCCAGAACGGTAACATGTCTTCTGACGAGCAAGCGCGTCTGCAGATGCAGCAGCTGCAGCAGAACAACATCGTTTACTTCGGTCTGGATAAGTACGACGTGTCTTCTGACTATGCTCAGATGCTGGATCAGCACGCTAACTTCCTGCGTGGCAACCCGTCTTACAAAGTGACCATCGAAGGTCACGCGGATGAGCGCGGTACCCCAGAGTACAACATCGCCCTGGGCGAACGTCGTGCTAGCGCAGTGAAAATGTACCTGCAGGGTAAAGGCGTTTCTGCTGACCAGATGTCTATCGTTTCTTACGGTAAAGAAAAACCAGCTGTACTGGGTCATGACGAAGCGGCTTACGCTAAAAACCGTCGTGCCGTACTGGTTTACTAAGAGCATTACATGATGAGTAACTTCAGACTTCATTTATTGAGTCTGTCGTTACTGGTTGGCGTAGCGGCCCCCTGGGCCGCTAATGCCCAGGCGTCAATCAGTAGCGTTGGCTCAGGCTCGGTCGAAGACCGTGTCACCAATCTTGAACGTATCTCCAATGCCCAGGCTCAGCTTCTGCAGCAGTTGCAGCAGCAGATGAGTGACAACCAAAGCGATATCGATTCGCTGCGCGGCCAAATCCAGCAGAACAGCTATCAACTTAATCAGGTGATTGAGCGCCAGAAGCAGCTCTATCAGCAGATCGATACGTTGAGCAGCGGTAATGCGGGGGCACAGGCGAGCGGTGGCGGTGATGCCGCAGCGGCGGGCGCAGGTGCAGCAGCGGGAAACGCTGATGCAGGTGGTAGCAATGCCAGTGGAAGTTCCGCTGCCCCTGCACAAACCGGCGATGCGAATACCGATTACAATGCGGCAGTTGCGCTGATTCTTGAGAAGAAACAGTTCGATCAGGCCATCACGGCCCTGCAGGCGTGGGTGAAGAAGTATCCTGACTCCACCTACCAGCCCAATGCCAATTACTGGCTCGGTCAGTTGTATTACAACAAGGGCAAGAAAGATGATGCCGCTTATTATTTTGCCACTGTGGTAAAGAATTACGCGAAATCGCCGAAAGCCCCGGAAGCGCTGTTTAAGGTTGGCGTGATCATGCAAGAGAAGAACGATACGGCGAAAGCCAAAGCGGTCTATCAACAAGTGATCAAACAATTCCCGACCAGCGAATCTGCCAAGCTGGCGCAAAAGCGTCTGGCTGGGATGTAATTCGTGCAGCAGAGACCGGATTTCGTATGATTTCTGGTCTTGCAGCATGAAAGGTAAGCAATTGAGTGATTTGGTGATAAATAAGGGTTGCGCCCTCCCGCTAAATCAGTAATATATGCCGCCGTTGCCCGGGCAGTTTAACAAAGCGTCCGGCAGCCTGAAGATGGGTCGTTAGCTCAGTTGGTAGAGCAGTTGACTTTTAATCAATTGGTCGCAGGTTCGAATCCTGCACGACCCACCATCTTAACCTGCTGTATGTTAGATGTTTTCTTCAGAAGCTTCACAACCTTGATGGGTCGTTAGCTCAGTTGGTAGAGCAGTTGACTTTTAATCAATTGGTCGCAGGTTCGAATCCTGCACGACCCAC
>NZ_JASGBX010000023.1:0-52519 GCF_030053335.1 Pantoea sp. EABMAA-21 | reverse complement strand
TTTTACGTCCGGAGACGCTGATATCAATCCTGCGAGTGCCCACACAGATTGTCTGATAAATTGTTAAAGAGCGGTGCAATCAGCGCCTTAAGCTGCTGTTGCGAGGTGGCGTATATTACGCTCTCCTCCTTCAGAGTCAAACACTTTTTTCAGCGTTTTTCTCCAGCGGGATGAATTTCTTCACTCCCTGCTGAGCCGTCTGCGTTGCCGCTTTGCCGTCTCAGTGGTGGCGCATTATAGGGAGTTATTCGGGGCTGACAAGGGTTTATTGCAAAAAAATGATCGTTCGACCTAAATTTAGCCACAACGCTTTATTTCACAACGATTTGCCTGGTAACTGCACAAAATCCTGGGCAAAAACCGCCACTTTATTCCAATCGGTGTATTCCACTTCTTTAGAGGTATCGGTCTCACCGCCCGTCATACGCATAATCAGTTGAATCATGACACGGTCAAACCAGCGATAGTGAGGATAACGCAACGCGCCGGCAAACACCGCACAGCAATCTGGCTGCCAGGGTGACTGCTCCAGGAACTTATGCGTATAGGCGTTGGTTGCTGGCGTGCACTTATCTGCTTTACGCGCCGTAAGATTGACGCTGAAGAAGCCACTGACGCGCTGATGCAGCTCAGCTTTATGCTGAGTAACAAACTTCATTAATGCCGGATGGAAATGTCCGTAACGAATTGAAGCGCCAATCAGCACGCGATCATACTGCGACCACTCAACCTGCTGTACTTCCAGTAAATCAATCACGTCACACAGCTGCTGCGGCGCTAGCGTCTGTGCAATACGCGCTGCGATCTCACGGGTTTGCCCATCACGGCTGGAATATAGAATCAATGCTTTCATTAGATAATCCTGTTTCTCTTATTCACGCCAGAAGGTCGGGGTGAACAGGACCAGCAGTGTGAACACCTCAAGGCGTCCAAACAGCATGGTTAAAATCAAAATCCACTTAGCGACGTCATTCATAGACGTGAAGTTATCCGCTACAACACCTAAGCCTGGGCCGAGGTTATTCAGCGTTGCGGCAACCGCAGCGAAAGCGGAGAAGTCATCGACGCCCGTCGCGATAATCGCCAGCATGCTGAGTAAGAACACCAGCGCATAAGCAGAGAAGAATCCCCATACCGCTTCAAGGATACGCTCCGGCAGTGCGCGATTACCCAACTTGATGGTGTAGACCGCGTTCGGATGCACCAAACGCTTAAGCTCACGCGACCCCTGCTTAAACAGCAGCAGAATACGAATCACCTTCAAGCCACCGCCAGTCGATCCCGCCATACCGCCGATAAAAGCCGAACAGAGCAACAGTACAGGCAGGAATAATGGCCAGCGCGCAATACTATCGGTGGTAAAGCCAGCAGTCGTTGCCATCGACACCACCTGGAAAAAGGCCTGGTTCAATGTTTGCCAACCGCTGGCATAGACGTTGTGGAACCACAGCACTACCGTACAGATCAGCACTAACGTCAGCTGTACGCCAATAAACATGCGAAATTCGGGATCGCGCCAGTAAACTTTGAGGCTGCGGCCGCTCAATAAAGAGAAGTGCAAGCCATAGTTACAGCCCGAGATCAGCAGGAACACCGCCACGATGGTATTGATGGTAGGACTGTTGAAGTAGCCGATACTCGCATCATGTGTAGAAAAGCCACCAATCGCGATGGTCGAGAAGCTGTGACCGATGGCATCAAACACCGGCATGCCCGCCAGCCACAGCGCCACCGCACAGGCCACGGTAAGTAAGACATAGATTAGCCACAGCGTTTTAGCCGTTTCCGCAATACGCGGGCGCATCTTGTTATCTTTTAACGGCCCCGGCATCTCAGCACGATAAAGCTGCATGCCACCCACGCCCAGAATCGGCAAGATGGCCACCGCCAGTACAATGATCCCCATACCGCCCAGCCATTGCAGCATCTGACGATAGAACAAAATCGCTTTCGGTAAGGTATCAAGGCCCACCAACGTAGTGGCGCCCGTGGTGGTCAGCCCAGAGAAGGATTCGAAGAAAGCATCGGTAACCGAAAGGTGCGGCTGTTCGGCAAAAATGAAAGGCATCGCACCCACACTACCCAGCACCGTCCAGAACAGCACGACGATCAGAAACCCTTCGCGCGGTTTAAGTTCGGTTTTCTTTTTGCGATTAGGCCACCACAGCAGCGAACCAATCACAATCGCCATCATAAAGGTCTGGCTAAACGCGCGTCCGGCGCCATCGCGATAAATTAAGGCCACCAGCCCCGGTAGGATCATCGTCACCGAGAATAAAATTACCAACAGTCCCACGATGCGGGTAATGGCGCGAAAATGCATTCAGCCGTTCCTTTAAACAGATGCTTTTAGTTGTCCAGCGGGATGAGCGTCAGCGCGCCCCGGCTGTAATCAGAAAGGTTTTGCCGAAAGCCATCAATTTGCGGATGCGGCAACGCCAGACGTAGCGCGATACGATCCTGATAATGGCTCTCTTCAATGATGCCGTCAAAGCGTTGCAACAGACGCTCGATATCACTCAACTGGGCATAATCACATTGCAAGGTAAAAGATTGCATCGGCACTTTACGCGCACGCATCAGTTGCTTCAGCCCCTGCTGCACGCCGCCGCCATACGCTTTCACTAATCCACCGGTACCCAGCATGATGCCGCCATAATAGCGCACTACCACTGCGGTAATTTCACCGACGCCGCTACCCATCAACTGTGCCAGCATCGGTTTGCCCGCCGTGCCAGAAGGCTCACCATCATCGGAGAAACCCAGTTGCTGCGAATCATCCGGCGCACCGGCAACCCACGCCCAGCAGTGATGGCGCGCCGCAGGATGTTCCAACTTCACCTGCTGGACAAAAGCACGCGCCGCCTCAACGCCAACGGTATGCGCCAGATAAGTCATAAAGCGGCTTTTCTTAATGGTTTCCTCACTGAGGCTCACAGCCTCAGCGGGAATATCGTACGCATCCATCAGGCCAGATGCAGATCGCGCGTCATGTTTTCAACGCGATTGGCATGAATCACCACATTATCTTCGATACGAATACCCCCGTACGGTTTCAATGCGTCGATCGCCTGCCAGTCAAAGTACTGGCTGTATTTGCCGCCACGCAGTTTTGCCAGTAGTGAATCGATAATGTAGAAGCCTGGCTCGATGGTCAGCACCATGCCCGGCTCCAGTACGCGGGTACAACGCAGATAAGGATACTGTGATGGTGCCGCCAGGTGCGTGCCATTGTCATCCTGCATAAAGCCTGCGACGTCATGCACCTGCAAGCCCAGCGGATGGCCCAAACCGTGCGGCATAAACGGACCCGTCAGGTCTTCCGCCACCAGCGTCTCTTCGGTCAGACCTTTCACCAAATCGAACTTCAACAATAGACGGGCAATACGCTGATGCATTTGCAAATGGTAATCGGTGTAACGCACGCCCGCTTTCAACGTCGCAATCAGCGCCAGCTCTTCTTTATTCATCGCCTCTACCATTTCGGCATAACGCGATTTGCTTTGGGCTGCATAGCTGCGCGTCAGGTCGGCGGCGTAACCAAGGTATTCCGCACCCGCATCAATCAGGAAACTGTGGCGCTTCGCCGGTGGCTGATGGTCGAGCCTGGTGTAGTGCAGCACCGCAGCATGTTCGTTAAGCGCGATAATATTGCCGTAGGGCACATCCGTATCACGATGGCCAGTCGCCGTCAGATACGCCTGGTTGATATCGAACTCACTCATACCTGAGAAGAAGGCTTCTTTCGCCGCGCGATGTCCTGCAACCGCCAGCTTCTGCGCTTCGCGCATACAGGCCAGTTCGTAATCCGTTTTGATGCTGCGATGGTAATGAAGGAAGTCGATCACGCCTTTGGGATTCACGCGATCGCTATTGATGCCGAGTTGTGTGGCGCGGGAGGGCACAGGTCCGATATAAGCCACATTGTCGCGCTGAGCCGGCAGCAGTTGCCCAATATCATAGGCATCTTTCAGGCCCACCACCTCAACATCCTGAGTCCAGAAGCTGTTGGGCAATGGCTCGACGTTATGCCAGTAATCCACAGGTGAGTAGAACCACAACTTTGGCTTGTTAACGCCATCGATCCATAACCAGCAGTTAGGCACTTGTGTGACAGGAACCCAAGCCTTGAATTGCGGATTCACCTTAAACGGGTAGTCGTGATCGTCGAGAAAAACGGTTAACAGCTCGCCAGAGTGAATCAACATCGCATCAAGTTTAAAGCGTGCCAGCACCTGTTGCGCTCGCTGTTGCAGCGTATTGATATGCGCGTGATACAGGGTTTTCAGTGAATCCATGGACTTGTCTCCGATATCGCGAAATTGGCCGCAGTGTAGCACAGCCTCAAGTCTGTTGCCGTGCTGCACTCGCTGTGATCGGCGTATCAAATAAGCAAAGACTTGTTTGCAAAAAATTAACATGCCGCCCACACTCCAACTCATCTGGTATGACCAGATCACCTTTCGCGGTTTCAGGAGACGGACATGCTCTACCAAGGCGATACCCTTTCAGTTCACTGGCTTGATGACGGCATTGCCGAGCTGATTTTCGATGCCCCCGGTTCAGTGAACAAACTCGACACCAAAACAGTTGCCTCATTGGGCGATGCACTCAGCGTGCTGGAGCAACAGCCCGAGTTGCGTGGCCTGCTGCTCACCTCGGCCAAACCGGCATTCATTGTCGGTGCCGATATCACCGAATTCCTGTCGCTATTTGATGCGCCAGAAGAGAAGCTGAGCCAATGGCTGGCGTTTGCCAACAGCATCTTCAATCGCCTGGAAGATTTGCCGGTGCCGACTGTCGCTGCGATTGACGGCTACGCGCTGGGCGGCGGCTGCGAGTGTGTGCTGGCGACAGATTTCCGCGTCGCGACGCCTGCTGCACGCATCGGCTTACCGGAAACCAAACTGGGCATCATGCCGGGGTTTGGCGGCAGCGTGCGCTTGCCACGTTTGCTCGGCGCTGATAGCGCACTGGAGATCATCGCCGCTGGAAAAGATGTTGATGGCACCAGCGCCCTGCAACTCGGTTTGGTCGATGCCGTGGTGAGCAGCGATAAACTGCGCACCGCAGCGCTCACCATGCTGCAAGATGCGATGGCACAAGGCAGCTGGCAGGCCCGCCGGGCACCTAAACTAGCGCCTCTGAAGCTCAGCCCGATTGAAGCGGCGATGAGCTTCACCATTGCCAAAAGCATGGTGATGCAAACCGCAGGCAAGCATTATCCCGCGCCTATCACCGCGGTGAAAACCATTGAAGCGGCATCCGGTTTACGTCGTGACGATGCATTGAAACTGGAAACCGCTGCATTCGTGCCGCTGGCACAAAGCGATGTGGCGCGCGCGCTGGTCGGTATCTTCCTGAACGATCAATATGTCAAAGGCCTGGCGAAAAAGCACAGCAACACAGCCGGTGCACCGCAGCAGGCCGCCGTGTTAGGCGCAGGCATTATGGGGGGTGGGATTGCTTATCAGTCGGCATGGAAAGGCGTGCCGGTGAAAATGAAAGATATTAATCCGCAGGCGCTGACGCTGGGGATGACGGAAGCCAGCAACCTTCTTAACAAGCAACTGGAACGCGGCAAGATTAACGGTACCAAACTGGCGAGCGTTCTCACGACGATTCAGCCCACGCTGGATTACGCCGGTTTCGAACGTGCCGATGTGGTGGTCGAGGCCGTGGTCGAGAACCCACAAATCAAGGCCAAAGTGCTGGCAGAAACCGAGCAACATCTGCGTGATGATGCCGTACTCGCCTCCAACACGTCGACCATTCCGATTAGCCAACTGGCGCAATCGCTGCAGCGTCCAGAAAATTTCTGCGGCATGCACTTCTTTAATCCCGTACCACGCATGCCACTGGTTGAGGTCATCCGTGGCGAGCAGACCTCAGAAACCACCATCAGTAAAGTGGTGGCCTGGGCCAGCAAGATGGGCAAAACACCGATCGTGGTGAATGACTGCCCGGGTTTCTTTGTGAACCGAGTGCTGTTCCCCTACTTTGCTGCTTTCAGCCTGCTGCTACGCGATGGCGCTGATTTCCGTCAGATCGATAAGGTGATGGAGAAACAGTTCGGCTGGCCTATGGGCCCGGCCTGGTTGCTGGATGTGGTGGGCATTGATACCGCCCATCACGCACAACAGGTGATGGCGCAAGGCTTCCCTTCCCGCATGCAGAAAGATTACCGCGACGCGATTGATGTGCTGTTTGAAGCCAAACGCTACGGCCAGAAAAACGGCCTGGGCTTTTACAGCTGGGAGCAAGATAAAAAAGGCAAAGCCCAGAAGAAAACCGATCCGGCTGTTGATGCGCTGCTGGAACCGATTTGCGAGCCGAAACGCGTGTTCAGTGATGAGGACATTGCTAACCGTATGATGCTGCCAATGCTCAATGAAGTGGTGCGCTGCCTCGAAGAGAAGATTATCGCCTCACCGGCTGAAGCCGATATGGCGCTGGTGTACGGCCTCGGTTTCCCTCCGTTCCGTGGCGGTGCCTGCCGTTATATGGACACGCTCGGCAACGGCAATCTTGTCGACCAGGCCAAACGATATCTCTCCCTTGGCACGCTGTATGCGTTACCCGAACTGTTAGTGCATAAAGCGCATCAACAGCAAAGCTGGTATCCCGCAGCCCAACCGATTGACGAAGCGACACTGCAAAGTGCCTGAGGTAATGAATATGGAAAAGGTAGTCATAGTTGATGCAGTGCGCACACCAATGGGACGCTCAAAAGGCGGCGCGTTTCGTCAGGTACGCGCGGAAGATCTTTCGGCGCATCTGATGCGCGAACTGCTGAGCCGCAACCCCGGCGTTGATCCGGCCTCTCTGGATGACATCATTTGGGGATGCGTGCAGCAGACGCTGGAACAGGGCTTCAACATTGCGCGTAACGCAGCACTGCTGGCCGAAATTCCGCACCGCGTGCCCGCCAGCACGGTGAATCGCTTATGCGGTTCGTCAATGCAGGCGCTGCACGATGCGGCACGCGCCATTATGGTGGGCGATGCGCACAGCTGTTTGATTGGCGGCGTCGAACATATGGGCCATGTGCCCATGAGCCACGGCGTTGATTTCCATCCGGGTTTGGGCCGCACCGTGGCAAAAGCCGCTGGCATGATGGGATTAACCGCTGAAATGCTGGCGCGCATGCATCACATCACCCGTGAGCAACAGGATGCCTTTGCGCTGCGTTCACATCAGCGCGCCTGGGCTGCGACTCAACGCGGCGATTTCAAACGCGAAATCGTGCCGACCTATGGCCACGATGCCGACGGCGTATTGAAACGCTATGAAACGGATGAAGTGATCCGCGAAGATACCACGCTGGAAGGGTTGGCTGCGCTGCGTCCCGCGTTTGATCCGGTCAACGGCAACGTTACGGCGGGTACATCATCGGCACTCTCCGATGGCGCGGCTGCCATGTTGATCATGAGTGAAAGCCGCGCGCGCGAACTCGGCCTGACCCCGCGTGCACGTATTCGCAGCATGGCGGTGGTCGGCTGTGATCCTTCCATCATGGGTTACGGTCCAGTGCCAGCCAGCAAACTGGCACTGAAGCGTGCCGGATTAAACGTGCAGGATATTGATCTGTTTGAGCTTAACGAAGCCTTTGCCGCGCAGACACTGCCGTGCATTAAGGATTTGGGATTGCTGGATCAGCTTGATGAGAAAGTGAATTTGAATGGCGGCGCGATTGCGCTGGGGCATCCGCTGGGATGTTCGGGGGCGCGTATCAGCACGACGCTGCTCAATCTGATGGAACGTCGTGATGCGCAATTTGGTCTGGCGACCATGTGCATTGGCTTAGGCCAGGGGATCGCGACGGTGTTCGAACGCGTTTAATACGTTGAAGCACGTGTTCCCGCCCTTTCGGGCGGGCTTTTTTACTCAGATAAAGGCAAACGCATCGCCAAACATCTGCGCTTCAACTGCACCACGTTCCGCGCAAAAACGCTCACGTGCAATCTTTGCCATCTCAAAGCGGCCCGCAATATAGATATCGTGCTCGCTGAGAGTTTCATAGTCCTGCATCACGGCGGTCAACACCGTGCCACTACGTCCATCCCAACCCTCTGCGGGTTGTTCCACCACCGGAATCACCTTGAGATGAGGATGCTTGACCGCCAACGCGTTCAACTCATCCAGATCGTACAAATGCATCAATTCCCGGCCGCCCCAGTAGATGGCGATATCGCGGTCTGGCTGCTGCGCCAGTGCCGTCAGCAGAATCGAACGTGCATAGGAGAAACCGGTGCCGCCCGCGATCAGAATAATGGGGCGATCGCTGTCTTCACGCAGCCAGGCATCGCCATGCGGCATATCCACCGTGATTTGACGATCGTCTTTGATGCGATCCATCACCGCCATCGCGTAGAGATTGAGGTCAGATGCGCCAATGTGCAGCTCAATGATGTCTTTTTCCATCGGGGTTGAAGCCAGTGAGAAGGGGCGCTTATCACGCTCATCCATCACCACCATCAGATATTGCCCCGCGCGGAAAGTAAACTCCGCCGCCGGAATCAAACGAACGCGGTAAACGGTATCCGTAATCGCTTCGACCGAAGTCACCTTGCAGTTTAACGTCGTCATACGTGCCCTTTTTTATGGTTTTCTGCCGCCTTTAGCGCTGCGGCGGCTCGGCAAAGATAGCTAACTCATCCCAAATGGCGTCAATACGCGCGGTCACCGCCGGATCTTTCACAATCGGTGTGCCCCATTCGCGAGTGGTTTCGCCCGGCCACTTATTGGTGGCATCAAGTCCCATCTTCGAGCCCAGGCCGGAAACCGGAGAGGCGAAGTCGAGATAGTCAATTGGCGTATTCTCCACCATCACGGTATCGCGCGCCGGATCCATACGCGTGGTGATCGCCCAAATCACATCGTTCCAGTCTCGTGCGTTGACGTCGTCATCGCATACGATCACAAACTTGGTATACATAAACTGGCGCAGGAAAGACCAGACGCCAAACATTACGCGCTTGGCATGCCCGGCATATTGCTTCTTGATCGTCACCACCGCGAGGCGATAAGAACAGCCTTCCGGCGGCAGATAGAAATCGACAATTTCCGGGAACTGCTTGATCAGAATCGGCACCAGCACTTCATTCAGCGCCACACCCAATACCGCAGGTTCATCCGGTGGACGACCGGTATACGTTGAATGATAAATCGGGTTGCGACGTTGCGTTACGTGCGTCACGGTAAATACCGGGAAGCTGTCTATTTCATTGTAGTAGCCTGTGTGGTCGCCGTAAGGGCCTTCTGGCGCCATGTCACCCGGTTCGATGTAACCTTCTAAAACGATCTCTGCGCTGGCTGGCACTTCAAGATCGTTAGACAGGCACTTCACCACCTCGGTTTTATTACCGCGCAGCAAGCCAGCAAAAGCATATTCCGACAACGTATCGGGTACCGGCGTCACGGCGCCCAGAATCGTGGCCGGATCGGCACCCAGCGCCACGGACACCGGGAAGCGTTCGCCCGGATGGGCTTTGCACCACTCCTGGAAATCCAGCGCGCCGCCGCGATGCGACAGCCAGCGCATGATCACGCGGTTTTTGCCGATCACCTGCTGGCGATAAATACCCAGATTCTGACGTTCCTTATGCGGACCACGCGTGACGGTTAAGCCCCAGGTAATCAACGGCGCGGCATCGCCCGGCCAGCACTTCATTACCGGGATGCGCGACAGATCGACATCATCACCACTGAAGACCTCTTCCTGACACGGTGCATTGCGCAGGCGCTTGGTCGGCATGTTCAGCACTTGTTTGAACTGCGGCATTTTATCGAACAGATCGCGGAAACCTTTTGGCGGCTCGGGTTCTTTCAGAAACGCCAGCAGCTTGCCCACTTCACGCAGCGCGCTGACCTCTTCCTGTCCCATGCCCATCGCCACACGCTTAGGTGTGCCAAACAGGTTACACAATACGGGCATGTCGTACCCTTTCGGGTTCTCAAACAGCAGCGCCGGACCGCCGGCACGCAGGGTGCGATCGGCAATTTCAGTCATCTCCAGCTCAGGATCGATCTCCTGAGTGATGCGCTTTAACTCGCCGCGCTGCTCCAGCAACGCGAGGAAGTCTCGTAAATCCTGATATTTCATGCGGCGTTAGCTTCCAGCCAGGGTGAATTGGCCATTATAGGTCTGATTCACGCCGGTGTGTTGTGGTTTGTGGTTCAAGCTGGCTGACAGGAGAAAGGCACCAGCGATTGAATGGCCAGCACATCGTGATGTGCGGCGATTGGCTCACCATGACGGAACACTTTAAAGTCTTCGCCGCGCGCGCTGTAGTAACGCAGGCGGTTTTCACTGACGTGCAGGAAACTGGCTTCTCGCAGGGCGATCACCGACTCATGTGGATTGACGGCGCAGAACTCCGCCAGACGCTCATCACGCGTTTCCCCCATATGCCCGCTGACGTGAGCATCCAGATAGTGCGGATTGATCTGCACCGGGAACAGGCCTAATGCAGGCAAGACCACGCTGCTGCGCACCGGCATATCGTTGGTGGTACGGATTGATGGCGTAGCCACATTGCAACCGGCGCTCCAACCGATGTAAGGCACATCTCGCTCACGCACGGCACGCTGAATCGCCACGATCAGTCCGTGCTCATGCAGCATCTGATTGAGGAACCAGGTGTTGCCGCCGCTCACCAGGATCAACTCCGCCTGTTCAATCGCTGCTACCGGGGAGTCAAACTCATGCACGGTGCGCACCTGAATACCCAATGAGTCAGACAGGTCTTGTGCACGCTGCGCATGGTCGCCACGAATAATGGCATAGGGTACCAGTACGGCCGAGGTGATACCGCGTTGGGCGATCATTGCGTGCAGTTGTGGGTGAGCGTAGCTCAATAGTGGCGCGTCTTCGGCCACTTTGCCATTACTTAATAAGAACAGTTCCATCAGCCAGTCCTTTTTCAAATGAGAGCGAAGGATGGGGAAGGAGTCTGATACAGATGGTCATCAGCCGTCAATTTTCTTGCAAGAAAGCGTTAATAAGCCGCACCAATCGGAAAATTCGTAGTGATTTTTATTTCACAGCCGCGTTTCCACTGGCCGATGCGCTATAACTCTGACAGCAGGTTTGTTATTCTTAGCGTCCAATATTTGGGAGCAGTTATGGAATCCTGGTACTTACTCTATTGCAAACGTGGACAGCTGTTGCGCGCGAAAGAGCATCTTGAGCGGCAGGAGGTGAATTGCCTCAGCCCGATGATCGCTCTGGAAAAGATTGTGCGCGGTAAACGCACCACGGTGAGTGAGCCGCTTTTTCCCAACTATCTGTTTATCGAATTCGATCCGGAAGCGATTCACACCACCACCATCAGTAGCACGCGCGGCGTCAGCCACTTTGTGCGCTTTGGCGCGCAACCGGCAACGGTCTCCAGCGAAGTGATTGAAGCGCTGCAAACCGATGTGCCGCAAATTATGCTGGATCCAGAAACGCCACAAAGCGGTGATGAAGTGATCATCACCGAAGGGACTTTTGAGGGGCTGCGCGCTATTTTTGCCGAGCCTGATGGCGAAACCCGCTCGGTGTTACTGCTAAACCTGCTCAACAAACAAGTGATGCGCAGCGTCGACAACAAACAGTTCCGTAAGCTTTAAACCAGTTTAAACAGCTGACGTGCGTTGTGATTGACCTGCGCACCCAGCGCTTCAGCCTCTTCCCCACGCCAGTTCGCCACCTGCTGCACAATATGCGGCAGGAAACAGGGCTCGTTTCGACGCGAAGGCGGCCGTGGATGCATATCACGCGGGAGCAGATAAGGCGCATCGGTTTCCAGCAGCAGACGCTCGGCTGGAATCAATGGCAGCATCTCACGCAATTCCAGGCCACGACGTTCATCGCACACCCAGCCGGTAATGCCCACCGATAAGCCCAAGGCCAGGCACGAATCCAGTTCATCACGCGTGCCGGTAAAACAGTGTGCCACCGCGCCCGTCAATTTCGGCAGCCACGGCTCCAGCACTGCAACAAAACGATCGTGTGCTTCGCGGCAGTGGAGGAACACCGGCAGTTGTAACTCTGCTGCCAGCGCCAGCTGTGCATCAAAGGCATACTCCTGCTGGTCGTGCGCCGAGAGATTGCGGTTAAAATCGAGGCCGCATTCACCGATGGCCACCACTTGCTCACTCTCTGCCAGACGGCGCAGCGTGTTCGCCGTCTCCGCCGACCATTCACTGGCGTGATGCGGATGCACGCCGGCTGTAGACCAGCAGTAGCCAGGATGCTGTGCCGCGAGCTGACGCGCCTGCTGGCTCTCCAGCGCATTGGTGCCGGTAATCAGCAGGCCGGTGACGCCTGCTTCGCGCGCGCGTTTAACCACCTGATCGCGATCTTTTGCGAATTGCGTGCTGGTCAGGTTTACACCGATATCAAACATGTCTTCTCCCAAATAAAAACCGCCCAATGTGTGGGCGGTTTAGATTCTTAACGCTCATCCCGCTCGCGTGCGGGAATGCCTTGTCAGGATTCGGTATTCTGTTCCTCATCCTCTGAATCTGACGCCTTGCGCCCTTTACCCACATAGTAACGGGAGAAGAATACGCCGACTTCAAACAGGCAGTACATCGGAATAGCGAGCAAAGTTTGCGAGAAAACATCCGGCGGTGTGAGCAGCATCCCAACAACGAACGCGCCAACCAGAATGTAGGGGCGTTTCTTTTTCAAATCCTCTGGCGAGGTAATGCCGGTCCAGCACAGCAAAACAATCGCAATCGGTACCTCAAACGCTACGCCAAATGCCATGAAGAGAGTCATGACGAAGTCGAGATAATTGGTGATATCAGTAGCAATGGTGACGCCCTGTGGCGCGGTTTTGGCAAAGAAGCCAAACGCCAGCGGGAACACGATGAAGTAAGCGAAAGCCACGCCAACGTAGAACAGCAGCGTACTGGAGAACAGCAGCGGCATCACTAGCTTACGCTCATGGCGATACAGCGCAGGCGCCACAAAAGCCCACACCTGATACAAGATCACCGGCACCGCAAGGAACACCGAAACAATGATGGTGAGCTTTATGGGGGTGAAGAACGGTGAAGCCACGTCAGTGGCGATCATGCTGGCACCGGCCGGCATCTGGCTAATCAGCGGGGAAGCCACTAAGTGATAGATGTCGTTGGCGAAATAAACCAGGCACAAAAAGATAGCAAACACCGCAATAATGCAGTTCAGCAAACGCTTACGCAGCTCAATCAGGTGGCTGATGAGCGGTTGGGTATCTTCAACGGCCATGTTTATCTTTCATCTTTTACGGTGGGGGTGGGCGTCGCATTCTGCGCGGTATTAACAGGTGCCGCAGCCTCTGCTGTTACCGGTTGAGGTTTCTGAGCCGGTGCGCTGGCCGGGTGCTCTGCCGCCGCTGGCTGAGGTGCCTGAGCCGGTGCGCTGGCCTGATGCTCTGCCGCCACCGCCTGAGGTGCCTGAGCCGGTGCGCTGGCCTTGTGCTCTGCCGTCACCGCCTGAGGTGCCTGAGCCGGTGCGCTAGCCTGATGCTCTGCCGCCGCGGGGGTGACCGGAAGCTGGCTTACCGATTCAGAAGATGTGCCTGCAGACGACGGTTGATGAATGGTGTTCGCTTCATCTTCCGCTTTTTCGATATCGATGCTCTGCTGCACAGAACGCTTCATCGAATCGGCGGTTTTACGCAACTCTTCCATCGACTCTTTCAGTTCCGGTGACAGTGAGCCACGGCCCGCTTCCTCAACCTTTTTCAGGCTGTCCTGCAATTCCTGCAGTTTCAGCTCCTGCGCCAGTTCGTTTTGCACGTTAGCAGCCAGGGAGCGAATCGCCCGAATCCAGCCCACGACGGTTTTCACCGCAACCGGTAATCGTTGCGGGCCAAGAACGATCAGCCCGATAACGAACACCAATACCAGTTCACTAAAACCAATATCGAACACAGTTAACCCTTACTTGTCCCGGGCGTCGTCTTTACTCGCCGAGGTTTGCTGTTTGTCTGCCAGAGTCTTGGCGTTGAAGTCAGCGTCCTGCTCTTTCGGTTGATCCTTTTTATCGTCCTCATCGCCCATGGCTTTTTTGAAACCACGAATGGAAGAACCTAAATCCGAACCCAGGTTACGAAGTTTATTGGTACCGAACAGAAGAACAACAATGACGGCAATGATTAACAATTGCCAAATACTGATACCGCCCATGAGATATGCCTCTAATATTCTGTGAAAAACTTTGAATTGAAACGCACAGAAAGCCCGTATGAATTCGGGCTTTAGCCTGCGACATTACGCGATTTGCACCAGGCAAACAATCAGTTTGTCTTGCGCCAGCCTATCAGCCAGGTGACGATGCCAGCGGCCATTAATAAGGCGGGGAAGAAATCCCAGTCGGGTCGACTTAACAGCACCGCAGTGCCACTTAATAACAGTGTAGCCCCTACGCCAAACAGATAACGTGCCTTGTGATGGCGCGTACGTTGCGCATTCATATCGCTGACCAGTTTATCGACGCTGTGCTGCAATAATTTATGCTGACGCATGCTGTCGTAGAACAGTTCAGGCAACTCCGGCAGTTTTTCAGCCCAGAATGGCGCCTTCTCTTTCACTGCGCGCAGAATCGCAGGAATGCCGATCTGATCTTTGATCCAGTCTTCGAGGAACGGCTTCGCGGTTTTCCACAGATCGAGCTGCGGATAAAGCTGACGGCCAATGCCCTCAATGTAGAGCAGCGTTTTCTGTAACAGCACCAGTTGCGGCTGCACTTCCATATTGAAGCGACGCGCGGTGTTAAACAGGTTAAGCAGCACGTGGCCAAAAGAGATCTCAGCCAGCGGCTTCTCGAAAATCGGCTCGCAGACGGTACGAATGGCGAACTCAAAATCTTCCACATTGGTATCCGGCGGTACCCAGCCTGAATCCACATGCAGTTCTGCCACTTTACGGTAATCACGGTTAAAGAAGGCGATGAAGTTTTCCGCCAGATAGCGCTTATCTTCTTTATTCAACGAGCCGACAATGCCGCAGTCAATCGCGATGTACTGCGGATCTTCTGGATGGTCATAGCTAACGAAGATGTTGCCGGGGTGCATGTCAGCATGGAAGAAGCTATCGCGGAACACCTGGGTGAAGAACACCTGCACGCCGCGTTCTGCCAGCAGCTTCATGTTGACACCATGCTTCTCCAGCGTCGCCACATCAGAAATGGGAATGCCGTAAATACGTTCCATCACCATCATCGATTCGCTGCAGTAATCCGAGAACACTTCCGGCACATACAGCATCGGGCTCTGCTCAAAGTTACGACGCAGCTGAATGGCGTTCGCCGATTCACGCAGCAGATTGAGTTCATCAATCAGGGTCTTTTCGTAATCGCGCACCACTTCAACCGGGCGCAGACGACGACCATCCGGCAACAGACGAGGAACCCAATGCGCCATGCGGTAAATCAGCTTCATATCCGCTTTGATCACCGGCAGGATGTCCGGGCGAATCACTTTGATCACGACGTCACGGCCGTTAGACTTAAGCGTAGCAGTGTGAACCTGCGCAATCGAAGCAGAAGCCAGCGGCTTAATATCAAAATCGTCAAACCAGGTGTCGACAGGACCGCCAATGGATTGTTCAATCTGCTGCTGGGCTTTCAGCCCATCAAAAGGCGCCACGCGATCCTGCAACACCGCCAGTTCATCGGCGATGGCCGGTGGGAAGAGATCGCGGCGCGTCGAAAGCATCTGACCAAATTTGATCCACACTGGACCAAGTTGCTCCATTGCCAGACGAATGCGCACGCCCGTCGATTCATTTTTGTGCTTGTTAGGGATCCAGAAAATACAACGTCGCCAGATACGAAGCGGCAACGTGATGCGCATGTGAGGAATCAGTTCATCAAGCCCGTAAGTCAGAAAGACCTTGATGATGAAGTATAAGCGCCGAATTTCTCCCAGCGTCATTTCGCCTCCAGCTGTGCTAAACGCGCTTCGAGCGCATTAAGCGAACGTTCCATCGCTTCAACCTCTTCACAGAACCACGCCAGCTCCAGTGCACCGGGCGCAACCCGCCACTCTTCCGTCAGCACCTGACCGAGATAATCCTGCCGACGTGTCACCTGTCGCTGCACAAATTTCAGCGCCTGCTGAGCAGCCTGACTGACACCCTGCGCGGCAATGTCGCCGATCCACGGCGCCAGATACTCGGCTGGATCGAGCTCAGCGAGATCCATTAGCGCAGAGAATTGCTGAACCACTTGCAGATCGCCTTCCACGTCCAGCTCACCGCTACGGATCAAACTGGTCAGCTGCTGGCGATCGCGCAGTTTCGGCAAGGTGCTGAGGCGCAGGCTCACGCTACAGTCGCTGCTGTCCTGCCAGTCACTCAGCACATCCAGCTGCGATTCGCTAAACACCAGCACCAGCGGGAAATCCAGCTCCTGCAGGCGCAGCATCAGCACTTTACCTGCCAGACGTTGACGCGCGGCTTTCAGGCTACGATCACGATACAGAACACGATTGAGGGCGGTTTCAAGGCCGCCCGTGATTAGCGGGGTAAAAGTCATGATCAATCAGAACTTAAAGCCGCGATGCAACGCCACAATACCGCCGGTCATGTTGAAGTAAGTGGTATTTTCAAAACCCACATCGTTCATCATCGCCTTCAGGGTTTCCTGATCGGGATGCATACGAATCGATTCTGCCAGATAGCGATAGCTATCGGCATCCTGCGCCACCAGCTGCCCAATACGCGGCAGGATGTGGAAGGAATAGGTATCGTAGGCTTTGCTCAGCGGTTCCAGCAGCGGTTTGGAAAACTCCAGCACCAGCAAGCGTCCGCCTGGTTTCAGCACCCGGAACATCGAGGCCAGCGCCTTCTCTTTTTCGGTGACGTTACGCAAACCGAAAGAGATGGTGATGCAATCGAAATAGTTATCCGGGAACGGCAGCGCTTCGGCGTTGGCCTGCACATAGCTGACGTTGCCTGACACGCCCATATTGCGCAGCTTCTCGCGGCCCATCTTCAGCATCGAGCTGTTGATATCCGCCAAAACGACCTGACCCGTCTCGCCCACCAGGCGAGAGAATTTTGCTGTCAAATCGCCGGTACCGCCAGCCAGATCCAGCACACGCTGACCACGACGCACGCCGCTGCTGTCGATAGTAAAACGCTTCCAGACACGATGGATGCCAAACGACATCAAATCGTTCATCAGGTCATATTTTGCCGCTACGGAATGAAACACGTCCGCGACTTTATCGGCCTTTTCGCTTTTCGCGACGGTCTGAAAGCCAAAATGGGTAGTTTCCTGCTGTGATTCATCTGCCATCGGGTTTACCTGTTCCACAAACAATTCTTGCCGAAGTGTATCAGAGTCGCGCTACGCGAGCACGCGACCACCGTGCTATTCGTTGATGCGGCGCAGTGAAGCGGTGGGAGAATCTGCCACATTTTCATTGGGCTCGGGATCGTCCGCCCAATCTTCGCCCGCTTCTTCCGGCTGCGCTTGTTCGACCAATTGGGGATTGATCGGCCGTTTAATCTCTACGCCTAACGCGCGGAAGGATTCGCTTTGCGCAATCAAATTGCCGCGCCCTTCTGACAGCTTTTTCATCGCCTGATGATAACTCTGCTGCGCTTTATCGAGGCTGTGACCGATACCGCTCATATCATCCACAAACAGCCGCATTTTATCGTACAACCGCGTAGCTCGGTCGGCGATGCGTTGCGCATTACGACTCTGATGCTCATAACGCCAGAGGTTGTTGATGGTGCGCAACGCCACCAGTAATGTCGTAGGGCTTACCAGCATGATGTTCTGCTGCAGCGCTTCGCTGATCAGCTCTGGCTGCCGATCAATCGCCAACAAGAACGCGGGCTCGACCGGAATAAACATCAACACATAATCCAGAGAGCGTAAACCGGGCAATTGTTGATAATCTTTTCGCCCCAGCAGCCGAATATGGCCGCGCATGGCGTTAACGTGCTCCTGGATCGCCTGCTCGCGCGTGGCTTCATCTTCCGCGTTGAAATAGCGTTCGTAAGCCACCAGCGTCATTTTGGCGTCAATCACCACATCCTTGCCCTGCGGTAACCGCACGATCACATCCGGTTGCATCCTGCCCTGCTGCTCCAGCTGCACGCTGACCTGCGTCTGATATTCATAACCTTCGCGCAGACCGGAGGCTTCCAGCACCCGCGCCAGCACCACTTCGCCCCAATTGCCCTGGATTTTATTGTCGCCTTTTAGCGCTTTGGTGAGGTTGACCGCTTCCTGCGCCATTTGCGCGTTCAACTGCTGCAGTTGACGAATTTCATGGGCCAGCGTGTGGCGTTCGCGGGCTTCCTGGCCAAAGCTATCCGTCACCTGGCGACGGAAACCATCCAGCTGTTCACGCAGCGGACCAATCAGCCCGTTAAGGCTTTGCCGATTCTGCTCATCCACCCGACGTCCGCTGTTTTCAAAGATGCGGTTGGCCAGATTTTCAAACTGTGCGCTGAGACGCTGTTCGCTGTTAGTGAGCAGGCGCTGCTTCTCTTCTGCGCCAAAACGCGTCTCTTCTAAACGGATGGTGACTTCACGCAGTTCAGCTTCTTGCGCACTGTTCACTTCCAGCTGATTACGCAATTCCCGGCTAAGTTGTTCGCTCTCGCCACGCCAGTAATCGAGCTGTTGCAGCCGTTCCTGTGCACCGCTGAGCGTGCCATGAAGCTGCCGCAGTTCTTGCTCGCGCTGCTGAATTTGTTGTTGTAACCGTTCGAGCTGCTGCTGCTGACGCTGTTGCGCCTCTTCCAGCAGGCGGCGTTCGGTAGTGAAGCTGGCGTGCTGGTGCCCGGCCCGCAACTGGGCCAAAATCCAGCCGAGACCCAGTCCGGCCAGCGCCAGTGCGCCGTTAATGATAAGTTGCTGATCCATAATCCCCCCGCGGATCGTTTCGCTGAGGGAAAAGGTAAGTCGCTACTGTATGAATGTCCAGACAGTTGTGTAGCTGGCAGATCATTTACAGCGCTTTCACCGTCAAATCACCCGCCTTCCACGCATCAATCAGGAAAAACGGCATTGGCAACAGCCATTCACTGCCTTTCACTTTGGCGGGATAGCACCAGCTTTGTCCGTTGTGAGTGAGTTCAACCTGCTGCCAGCCGTTATCAACATTCTCCACCTTGCCCGCCATGCTGGAATACCCTGCGTTGCTGCCGACGTGAAAACGCTCGGTTTGCCAGCGAATTGGCGGATGTGCGGGCCACGCCTGGGCATGATGGAATCGGAAGATGTCATCATGATTCAGCAGGCTTTCGCGCACCGTCGGCCACAACGCCACTTTGAGGAAGTATTGATCGGTGAAGCGTTCACTGCCGCTGTACTGGGCGATAAAGTCGCGTATCTGCTGTTCAACGTTGTGGAATACGCCATGACAGCCGCCCCACATGCCTGCCAGCAGCAGTTCGGTATGCGTAAAGTAGTCACGCATGTGATGGAACCAGCAGGGCGATTGCAGCCAGGCTTCTACCGCCGCCACTTCACGCTCCGACAGCAGGGAGTCCGCATCTCGCACGATATAACGCTTTACGCATGGATCATCCATCACCAGAAAGCGCCACAGCGTCGGGAATATGGTCTTCTCATGTGACATATCCACTAACTGGACATTTGACTGCTTCAGACGCTGCCAGACGTGTTGCGGCACGCTGTCGTCAAGATAGATGCGACACATCCAGCCGGGATAGAACTCGCGCGCAACATCGATATTTTTGATCAGCGTTTCACAGTAGCGTGGTTGGCCACCATACAGACTGAAAGAGATGATATTTTCAGTTGGATTGGTGGGATTGAAAGACGGCGGTGCTTCTGCGGGATACGCCACTGTGTGGCCCTGACGAAAGATCGCGTCAGACTTCTCCAGCGACTCACGGCCGTAACGTGCCACTTCATCGTGCTTTTCCAGCCAGCCACACACTTCGGTTAAGCCATCGAGCCAGGTGTCGGAAGCCTGCGCACGCTGCGCTGCCGATGCCTGATAGATCTTTTGATAAGTTTTGTAGGATTTTTTGTACTCCCCCACGCGCATTAGCGTCAGCGCATAGTCACTCAGTACCTGCATGTTTTGCGGCATGACGCGCAAAACCTCTTCACAGCACTGACGTGCCACGGGGAAATCAGAGGCCGCCATCGCCTGGCGGAAACGCGCTGCCACGCTCTCAATGCGAGACTGAGCAGCCGTGGAAGGATGATTAAAGGCAGGACGCGGAGCAGAAACCGTTTTGCGCATAGTTGTTTTCTCAGTATCAGCTGAAAAACGTGCGCAATGTGATGGCAGCAGGGAATTCCTTATCCGTAATACCTGCTGCCTTGCGCACTAAATTAAGCGACGCGCGGCTTCTACAACAATTTTTACCGCATCGCTTTCGGTCTGTTTCATGGTCGCGGCATCCGGGATCTCTTTTTGCGTACGGTTAACGATAACACCCGCCACCATGCCCGCTCGCAGCCCCTGACTGGCGCACATGGTTAACAGTGTAGCGGATTCCATCTCATAGTTAAGAACCCCCATTTGCTGCCACTCTTGCATTGAGCCCTGGAAGCGATTCACCACACGTCCTGAGAACGTGTCGTAACGTTCCTGCCCCGGATAGAAGGTGTCAGATGAAGCGGTGATACCAATGTGCGTTTTGGCACCGCAGGCTTCTGCTGCGGCCACCAGCGCGGTGGTGCAGGTGAAATCGGCCACTGCCGGGAACTCCATCGGCGCAAAGTGCAGGCTGGCACCGTCAAGACGCACCGAAGCAGTAGTCACCAGCACGTCGCCTACATTGATATTCGGCTGGATCGCCCCGGTCGTGCCCACACGCAGGAAAGTGCGCACGCCGAGCTGCGCCAGTTCTTCCACGGCAATAGAGGTCGATGGACCGCCGATCCCGGTAGAACAGACCACCACCGGCTTGCCATCCACTTCCGCCAGGTAAGTGGTGAATTCACGGTGCGAAGCCAGATGCTGCGGATTATCCATCAGCGCAGCGATTTTTTTCACACGCTCCGGATCGCCGGGAACGATAGCCAGTGTGGCTCCTTTCAGATCGGCTTTAGTGATACCAAGGTGGAAAACGTCAGACTGGGCCATAACAGACTCCTGATAGATAAGGGATATGCGTGTCACTCTACGCCAGAGCGCCATATAAATATGTGATTTATTTCACCATCGACAATGAAACTTACATTATCAGAAAATTATTATGTGATTCACATCACACATTGCAGCTCGGCAATTCTGAATTGCTACAAGCGGTGCTGTGTAAGTTCGGGTGGCAGTGTTAATAGAGAAGAAGAACATAAATATACATCCCTCTGAACCCTACGTCAGCCTTGCTCCTGAAGCAGGCTATAGTTACGTGATTGCGCATTTGCTAGCACGGAGAGAACCATGAAAACCGAAGACAATATGGCACAAAAATCAGTAGCCGGTGGCTTTGCCCCTGCCGTTCAGCCCATCGCCAGCAGCACCATTACCACCGTCAGTGACGCTATTCACACCGGTGAAACTTCTGTTCCCAGCCAGGGAGAAAACCTTCCGGCTTATTATGCTCGCCCCAAATCCTATGAAGGCAAACTACCGGTGATTCTGGTGGTGCAGGAGATTTTTGGCGTTCACGAACATATTAAAGATATCTGCCGTCGTCTGGCGCTGGAAGGCTATCTGGCGGTCGCACCTGAACTCTACTTCCGTGAAGGCGATCCCGGTGACTACAGTGATATCCCGACACTGTTCAAAGAACTGGTCAGCAAGGTGCCCGATTCTCAGGTGCTGTCCGATCTCGATCACGTTGCCAACTGGGCCGCACGCCACGATGGCGATATTCGTCGCATGGCCATCACGGGCTTCTGCTGGGGCGGACGCATCAGTTGGCTGTTCGCCGCGCACAATCCGCAGGTGCGGGCGGCAGCGGCCTGGTATGGTCGGTTAGAGGGTGAGAAAACCCTCAAACAACAAAAACATCCTATCGATGTAGCCGTCGATCTTAACGCACCGGTGCTCGGATTGTACGGCGGTCAGGATGAGAGCATCCCGTTAGAGACCATTGATAAGATGCGTCAGGCACTGCATGCCGCCAATGCCAAAGCGGAAATCGTGGTGTATCCGGAAGCGGGACACGCGTTTAATGCCGATTATCGCCCAAGCTACCATGCTGACTCAGCCGCTGATGGCTGGGTACGAATGTTGGCCTGGTTTAAGCAGTATGGCGTTGCACCCAACGCGTAATAACAAGGGGCGCTGCAAGGCGCCCCTGTTTCTCACGATTAAGCCGATTCCGCGCGCAGCTTTTTCGCGGCGGTCACCATGTTCGCCAGCGCCTGCCGGGTTTCTCTCCAGCCACGGGTTTTCAGACCGCAGTCCGGGTTGACCCACAAACGTGCGGGCGGAATGCTTTGCGCCGCTTTGTGCAGCAGATCTTCAATCCATTCGACGCTGGGTACGTTCGGGGAATGAATGTCATACACACCTGGCCCAATTTCGTTCGGGTATTCGAACGCTTTAAACGCATCCAGCAATTCCATATCCGAGCGTGAGGTTTCGATGGTAATCACGTCCGCGTCCAGTGCCGCTATCGATTCCATGATGTCATTGAACTCGCAATAACACATGTGCGTGTGGATCTGCGTTTCATCCTGCGCCACAGCCGCGTTGAGGCGGAAGGCATCCACTGCCCAGGACAGGTACGCCGCCCACTCCGACTGGTGCAAGGGTAAGCCTTCGCGCAGCGCGGGTTCATCAATCTGGATGATCCCGATCCCGGCTTTTTCCAGGTCTTCCACTTCATCACGCAGCGCCAGTGCAATCTGTTTAGCAAGGGTTTCCCGCGTCACGTCTTCACGCGGGAATGACCAGCACAAAATCGTGACCGGGCCGGTGAGCATGCCTTTCACTGGCTTTTCAGTCAGCGATTGCGCGTACTTCGCCCACTCAACGGTAATCGGCTGCGGACGACTGACATCACCGATGATCACCGGCGGCTTCACACAGCGAGAGCCATAGCTTTGCACCCAGCCATTTTGCGTAAACACGAAGCCATCGAGGTTTTCGCCAAAGTATTCCACCATGTCATTACGCTCTGCTTCGCCGTGCACCAGCACATCCAGCCCGAGCCGTTCCTGTTCGGCAATCGCCTGCTTGATGTGCTCCGCGATGCCGGTGCGATAGTGGCCTCCATCGATATTGCCTTTTTTGAAGTCGAGTCGCAGGCCGCGAATTTCGGTGGTTTGCGGGAAGGATCCAATCGTGGTGGTCGGCCAGGCAGGCAGATTAAAGCGATGGCGCTGCGCTTTGGCGCGTTCGTCATAGTGGCTGACGCGCTCAACGTCTTTGGCCTGAATATTCGTCAGACGTGCGCCCACTGCGGCATTGTGCACGCGCGAAGAATGAGAACGGGCACGAATCGGCGCGCTCCACTCCGTCAGCGAGGCCGCATCGTTATTATTGAGCGCCTGGCTCAACAACCTCAGCTCAGCACACTTCTGTAAAGCAAAGGCAAACCAGCTTTTCACTTCCGCATCGAGCCGGGTTTCGACACTGAGATCGATCGGGCTGTGCAGCAGCGAGCAGGAGGAACCAATCCACAGATTTTCACGCTGCCCGACCAGCGGTTGCAGGCGATCGAACCAGCAGCTGAGCTCGGCACGCCAGACATTGCGGCCGTTGATCACCCCGACTGAGAGCAGCCAGTCGGCGGGGAGCTGTTGGTGGATATGCTGGATGTCATCTTTGCCATGCACCAGGTCAACGTGTAAACCTTGAACCGGTAGCGTCTTAATCACGTCGAGATTTTGACCGATGCTGTCAAAGTAGGTCGTCAGTAGCAGTTTTACATGACCTTGCAGCGCATCGTAGGCAGGCTTGAACGCATCACGCCATTCCTGTGGCAGCTCCAGCACCAGCGCGGGTTCATCGATCTGCACCCATTCAATACCGCGCTGATGCAGTTCAGCCAGCACTTGCTGATAGACCGGCAGTATCGCTTTCAGCAACGACAGGCGGTCAAACGGCTCACCTTTGACTTTGCCCAACCACAGGTAAGTGACCGGTCCCAGCAGCACCGGTTTGATCGGGTGACCCAGCGCCAATGCTTCGTCCACTTCTTCAAGGAGCTGTGTCCAGCTTAGTGAGAACTGCTGGCCCTGAGTGAATTCCGGCACCATATAGTGATAGTTGGTGTTGAACCATTTGGTCATTTCAGCGGCGGCGGCAGGATTGCCGCTGGGGGCGCGGCCACGTCCCAGACGGAACAGCGTATCGAGATCGACCGATCCATCCTGGTTCTGATGGCGCGCCGGCACATTGCCCAGCATCAGGCTGGTGGTCAGCACATGATCATACCAGGCGAAATCACCCACGGGCAGCAGATCCACCCCCGCGTCTTTCTGCTGTTGCCAGTGACGAGCGCGCAGCTCGCGCCCCACGGCCAGCAGCGTTTCCTGTGAGCTGTTACCTGCCCAGTAGCTTTCCTGTGCTTTTTTCAGTTCACGACGCAGACCGACACGAGGGAAACCGAGCGTATGGTTCAGAATGGTCATTTAGTGATCTCCAGATATGCTTAACGGGTCGAGCCCGTTTACGTTCATCCAGCGAGTGACATTGCCGTCCGCTGAACGGCTCAACTGGACGAAAGTCATGTGGCGGTGGCGCTTGCTTGAGATGTTTAGCCGTCCAGATGTTTACACCGCCATAATCTGCGGGTACTGTATGTTCCTCAAGCGCAATTTGTTCAATCTCGATGTGAAGGACTCTCATGATCGAACTCAAACATCTGAGAACGCTGCAGGCGTTGCAAAATACCGGCTCGTTGGCCGCTGCCGCCGCTCAGCTTCATCAGACACAATCGGCGTTATCGCATCAGTTCAGCGATCTGGAACAGCGGCTGGGCTTTCGCCTGTTTGTGCGCAAGAGCCAGCCGTTGCGGTTTACGCCGCAGGGGGAAATCATGCTGCAGTTGGCCGAGCAGATTTTGCCGCAGATTCAGCAAGCGTTGCAGGCATGCCACGAGCCGCATCAGACCACGTTACGCATTGCCATTGAGTGCCACAGCTGCATTCAGTGGCTGACGCCAGCCCTCAATAATTTCCGCCAGAGCTGGCCGCAAGTGGTGGTCGATTTTAAATCGGGCGTGACTTTTGATCCCCAGCCCGCCCTGCAACAGGGCGAACTGGATGTGGTGTTGACCTCCGATATCCTGCCGCGCAGCGGTTTGTTCTATACGCCGATGTTTGATTTTGAGGTACGTCTGGTGCTGGCCCCGGACCATCCGCTGGCGAAGCTGGAACATATCTCACCGGAAGATTTGGCCGATGAGGTACTGATGATCTATCCGGTGCAGCGTCAGCGTCTCGATATCTGGCGTCATTTCCTGCAGCCTGCAGGCATCAGCCCGGCGCTGAAGAGTGTGGATAATACGCTGTTGCTGATTCAGATGGTGTCAGCACAGATGGGTATTGCGGCCCTTCCGCATTGGGTGGTGGAGAGTTTTGAAAAGCAGGGTTTGGTGGTGACCAAGACATTGGGTGAGGGTTTGTGGAGCCGTTTATATGCCGCTGTGCGCGATGGTGAGCAGCGTCAGCCGGTGTTAGAAGCCTTTGTGCGCTTCGCCCGTCAACACGCCTGTGACCATCTGCCGTTTGTGCGCGATGCCGCCCGCCCGGGTTCACTGCAGTCGATTTCTTGATGTTCTCACGGGCGACCTGTGTCGCCCGTGCTGTTATCCCTGCCCGGCCTGCTCTATAATGCGCCGCCTCAATCCGCGACAAAGAGAGTTTCACCATGACGAGTAACGATGTTCTGCGCAGCGTGCGCTATATGCTTGATTTGAGCGATAGCAAAGTGGTGGAGATTTTTGCCTTAGCGGGCAGTGAAGTGCCGCTGGAGGATGTGCAGGCGTGGATGAAGAAGGATGAGGATGCGGCGTTCCGTAAGTTGCCGGACGTGCTGATGGGCTATTTCCTCAACGGTTTGATTTTCTTCCGTCGCGGTAAGAGTGAAGATGCGCCCGCACCTTCAGTTGAACGCCGTATGAATAACAATATTTTCATCAAGAAGCTGCGTATCGCGTTTGCGCTGAAGACCACGGATATTCCGGTGGTGCTGGAGAAGGCAAACTTTAAGATTTCCCAGGCGGAAGTCGGTGCGATTTTCCGCAATCCGGATCATAAAAACTACCGCGAGTGCGGTGACCAGATTCTGCGTAACTTTTTGAAGGGATTGACGATGATGAATCGTCCTGCGGCGCCAGCCAAGAAGGTGTAATCGCTTTTTGATCGGAGTTAGGTCAGATACAGGCCGCTCCGATCACGAAGGAATCTCACATCCCTGTGGATCGGCCTCGCCATCCATGGCTCAGACGCTTCGCTCTTCGTAGCGGCCTGTATCTTCCCTTTGGCTTAGGTGCTGCTTTTTCCCAGCACATAGCGCTTCTGCAAGTTCAACGAAACCAGATCAAGGATCGTCTCACTCAGGCATCGCTTTTGGACCCATGTCCCACTATCCAGCGCTTATGCACGTATAGCGAAGCGAAAATGACAATCGCCCCGGCAATAAAGCTCGGCCAGTGCGGTTTCTCTTGCCAGATCGCCAGATTGACCAGCAAGCCCGCTGGCACGTGCATGTTGTTCATAATGCCCAGCGTACCGGCATCGACCTGCGTCGCACCGTAGTTCCACATAAAGTAGCCCAGCCCGGAAGCCGCCACGCCCAGCCAGACCAGAATGCCCCACTGCAGTGAGGTGGTTGGCAGTTTATTCGGGTTACCCCACAGGCTCCACGCAATGATGGCGATGATCACCGCGCCAAGATAGAACCACGAGAAGGCCGTGTGTTGCGGCATTGGGCGGGTTTCCTGCAAGCGCTTGTAACCAACCATACCAATGGCGAAGCAGATGTTAGCCGCCTGAACCAGCAGCAAACCGAACCAGAAATGATCGCTGACTTTGTCATAGCGAATGATGGCCGCACCGGCTACCGCCAACAGCGCGCTGAAGGCATAGCCGATTCGCAGCCGACGTCTGCTGAGCAAATCGTAAATCAGCGTGACGTAGAGCGGCGTCATCACGGTAAACAACAGGAATTCTGTCACGCTGAGGTAGGTATAAGCCTCAAAACTCAGCAGATACATGACGCCAAGTTGCAGCATCCCCACCAGCATATACAGCAGGATGGTTGAGGCGCGATAGCCCTTCCAGCGCAGGAAGGGTAAAAAAACGAGCGCAGCTAACCCAAGGCGCATCAGTACAGAGAACCAGGAGTCAACCTGGCCCGCAAGGTATTCCCCTATCAAACTAAAGGAAAAAGCCCACAAAATGGTGGTAACGATCAGTAACAGCACGGTATTGATCCCAAAATGAACAGTGGCGCTAGTGTAAACAAACTGTCGTGGACGGGCTGAAATATCTGGTTGACGAGTGGTCAAATTAAAATCAAACAAATCGCCGTATCCCCGTCACTCATTGAGATAAGGTCCATTGCTGAAATCAGGTCGCTGGTTGCAGATGCAGTGAATCTGATTCGACACGGCAACGGATTCCCCTTACAAACCCAAAAGCCCCGACGCCTCATGCGCGAATACCAACATTTCCTGGTTTATATCGCTCTTTAATGTCATCAAACTGTAACAATTGTGTCACACATCACAGTAACGTGGCGCAACCATCACTATCCTTTGCGCGAAATGGAACTTTGGTTTTGTTGTTACGCCAGAGGGCTTTTGACCCAACCTGCTGGGAATTTATAAAAATATTGCGCCCTGGAGGGCCACCTTCATGTTAAGTATCTTCAAACCGGCACCGCATCAGCCGCAAGTCGCTGACGATCGTGTCGATCCGCTCTATCGTCGGTTACGCTGGCAAATCTTCATCGGCATTTTCTTTGGCTATGCCGCCTATTACCTGGTCCGTAAAAACTTTGCGCTGGCGATGCCCTATTTGGTTGAGCAGGGCTTTTCGCGTGGCGATCTTGGCTTTGCGCTGTCCGGAATCTCCATCGCCTACGGTTTTTCCAAGTTCATCATGGGTTCCGTCTCTGACCGTTCAAACCCGCGTGTCTTTTTACCTGCCGGACTGATTCTGGCCGCTGCGGTGATGCTGTTTATGGGCTTTGTACCCTGGGCCACCTCCAGCATCATGGTGATGTTTGTGCTGCTGTTCCTGTGCGGTTGGTTCCAGGGCATGGGCTGGCCACCGTGCGGTCGCACTATGGTGCACTGGTGGTCGCAGAAGGAACGCGGCGGGATTGTCTCAGTATGGAACTGCGCCCATAACGTGGGTGGTGGTATTCCGCCCTTACTGTTTCTGCTGGGTATGGCATGGTTTAACGACTGGAAAGCCGCGCTCTACATGCCGGCGTTTGGTGCCATCCTCATCGCGATTATTGCCTTTGCCCTGATGCGCGATACGCCGCAGTCTTGTGGTTTGCCGCCGATTGAGGCGTACAAGAATGATTATCCGCCAGACTACAGCGAGGATCATGAGGAGGAGTTGACGGCGAAGCAGATTTTTATGCAGTACATCCTGCCTAATAAGCTGCTGTGGTATATCGCGCTGGCCAACGTGTTCGTTTACCTGCTGCGCTACGGCATTCTCGACTGGTCACCGACCTACCTGAAAGAGGTGAAGCATTTCACGCTGGATAAATCTTCGTGGGCTTACTTCTTCTATGAATATGCGGGCATTCCCGGCACCTTGCTGTGCGGCTGGATGTCGGACAAGGTGTTCAGAGGCAATCGTGGCGCCACCGGCGTGTTCTTTATGACGCTGGTAACCATCGCCACCGTGGTGTACTGGCTTAACCCACCCGGCAATCCAGGTCTCGATATGCTGTGCATGATCGTCATCGGCTTCCTGATCTACGGTCCGGTAATGTTAATTGGTCTGCATGCGCTGGAGTTAGCGCCGAAGAAAGCGGCTGGCACGGCAGCAGGCTTTACCGGTTTGTTTGGTTATCTCGGAGGATCGGTGGCAGCCAGTGCGATTGTCGGTTACACCGTGGATTACTTCGGCTGGGATGGTGGATTCATGGTGATGATTGCGGGATCGGTGTTGGCGGTGATTTTGTTGCTGCTCACCATGGTCAGCGAGCATAAACATAAGAAACAGATGGCATAACAAAAATGGGCCGGTATCACCGGCCCATTTTTTTAAGCAAGGAACAACTTACGCAACGTGTGCGGCACCGCATCTTCAGCGTTGCTGCCAATCACTTCCAGCGTCGGCAAGGTATCTTTCAACCGCTGCTGCGCATTGCGCATAATGCAGCCTTTACCCGCCATGCTCAGCATTTCCACGTCATTCATGCCATCACCAAAAGCGATGCACTCTTTCAATGAGAAGCCAAGCTGCTTTGATACCGCCTCCAGCGCGTGACCTTTCGATACGCCACCCGCCATCACTTCCAGACAGGTCGGCAGTGAGAAGCTGACGTTAACGCGATCGCCCCAGCGCGCTTCGATCGCCAGCTCCAGCGGCACCAGACGTTCGGGATCGTCGCAAGTAAAGAAAACCTTGCTGATGCCGTCGGTTTCAAGCATGCCCGGCTGATAAACCTGATAGTTAAACACCGACTCACGGAAGTAGTCCTGCTCCTCCGGGCGATGACGGCTCATGTACCACTCATCGTCACGATACACGTGCGTCAGGATATGCTCATCGTGGTACTGCAGACCGTAAAGCTCGCTGGCGATATCGGCGTCGAGGTTATGGCTAAACACCAGTTCACCGTCTGCGTTGTGCACGCGAGCCCCGTTGGAAGTAATCATGTACGCCGGAATGCCAAGGTTATCGCGCATCTGGCCTACGTCGATATAGTGGCGGCCGGTGGCGAAAACGAAGTGGACATCTTGCGCCACCAGTTCCTGCAGCGTGGTACGGGCAAAAGGCGTCAGGCGGTGTTCCGGTGAGAGCAGCGTGCCATCCAGGTCGGATGCGACGATGTGGTACATGTAAACCTCTGGTATTGATGTCGGAAAATGAGTTAAACGTGGCGCTCGAAAAAATCGACCACCAGGTTGAGCGCTTCAGCGCGCATAGCGTCTGTTTCAAACAAAATCTCGTGACGCGCGCCTTGAATCACATACGGCACGGTACCTTCGCAGGGATGTCCCGCGTCAGCCATCGCCGTACAAAAAATATCTTGTGCGCGGTTATCCACCACATCGTCTTCGCTGGCCTGTAACACCAGGGAAGGCGTGGTGATTTTCGCTGCCTGGCTGATGATACTGCGTCCGGCATAGACGCCTTCGCGCACCCAATGATAGGTCGGGCCACCGACGCGCAGTCCCGGATCGTCCGCGTAAAAACGCAGGTTGCGCCGATAGCGCTCCCGACTGTGCGTCAGGCGATTAATGCCAAACGGGCTGGCGCGCCAGCGGCCGGTGCCAAGCGCATAGCGTTCGCGAATCGCCGGCAGTTTTTCCGCCCAGTCCAAAATCGGGTGCGCCATCCAGTCAGGCAACGGCAGCACAATGCCAAACATCGGTGCCGAGAATACCGCCGCATGAAAAGCCTGCGGTTGACGCGCCAGAAACAGCGCTAAAATCGCACCGCCCATCGAATGCGCCAGCACGTAGCGTTGCTGATAATGGTTGCTGACCATCTCTTTCAGATACAGCGTTTCTAAGTCGTCAACATAGTGGCTGAACTCAACCACATGGCCGCGATGCGAATCCGCCAGCAAGCGATCGGAGCGGCCCTGCCCGCGATGGTCAATGATCACCACGTCATAGCCGCAGTGGAACAGATCGTAAGCCAGTTCCGGGTATTTGATATAGCTTTCGATGCGGCCGGGAACAATCAGGATGACACGGCGATGTTGCGGTGAGGTGAAACGAACATAGCGAATCTTCAGGTTACCGACGCCGGTGAATTCGCACTCTTCACGACGACGCCAGAAGTCGAGCAGCGGACCGGTAGCAAAGGCGGAAAAGCCTTTCTCTCGCCCGAGCCAACGCTGTTTGTGATGCTGCATCCGTCCCCCTGAAAAAAAGCCTCATCGCGCGTCTGTACGCCATAGCGCACCGCGATATTCTGGCGTATTGTGTCACACTTCGTTCACTTCAGGGAATGTCACGCATGACCATTGAATGGTGGTTAACCTACCTGTTGACCACAACTATCCTCAGTCTTTCACCCGGTTCTGGTGCCATCAACACCATGAGCACCGGCATTAGCCATGGCTATCGCGGCGCGGCGGCTTCCATCACTGGCTTACAGCTTGGGCTGGCGATTCACATTGTGCTGGTGGGTGCCGGTTTGGGTGCGCTATTTTCACAATCGATCATGGCGTTTGAAGTGCTGAAGTGGGCAGGCGCCGCCTATTTGGTGTGGCTGGGCATTCAGCAGTGGCGTTCCGCAGGCGGTATTGATTTGGATGCCGTGGCAAAAGCGATGCCGCGTCGTCGCCTGTTCAAACGCGCCATTCTGGTGAATCTCACCAACCCGAAAAGCATCGTGTTTCTCGCCGCACTGTTCCCGCAGTTTATTCAGCCGCACCAGCCGCAGTTGATGCAGTATCTGGTGCTCGGTGTCACCACCATCGTGGTCGATATTATCGTGATGATTGGTTACGCCACGCTGGCAACCCGTATTGCGGGGTGGATTAAAGGGCCTAAGCAGATGAAGCTGATGAACCGCACCTTTGGTGGGCTGTTTATGGCCGTCGGTGCGTTGCTGGCAAGTGCGCGCAGAATTGCTTAAGACGTTTTAAAAAACCGCGGCACCGAGGTGATAACCGTCAGTGCCGCAGCTATTTCAAGGTAGTCAGTGCGCAAGTTCTGAAGCACAGATGCTGAACGTAAAGCGCGCGAGCACTGCCCGGTGGCGAAATGGCAAGTAAACCCGATTTAACGCGAGATAATCAGGTGGATGCCGAATCCGGCAAACAGCACACCCGCCATCCCATCGACCCACTTCGCCATACGCTGATACTTATCACGCATCCACGGTAGTGCAAAAATCGCCGCGACCAGCGTGAACCAGGCAAAGGTCTCACCGATAATCAGCAGGAATAAACCCCAACGCTCCATCGCGCCCACATCATTACCCACAAACAGCGAGAACACGCTGCCGAAATAGATAATCGCTTTCGGGTTCGACAGATTAGTCAGAAAACCTTTCAGGAAACTCATGCCTTTTTTTGGCAACTCCACCACCGGCGCATCAACCTGCGGGGCTTTATGTTGCTGACGTGCCGAGCGCAGGAGTTGCCAACCCATCCACAGCAGGTACAAACCACCGCCCACCATGATGATTTCATGCAGCCAGGCCATTTTTTGCAGGATCAGATGCAAGCCCATCAGCGCCACACCGGCCCAGATCACGATTCCCAGCGTAATGCCCAACACGCCCATCATCGCCTCTTTACGTGAACGGCTGGCCGCCGTTTGCGACACAAAGAAGAAGTCCGGGCCGGGACTCATCAGCGCAACCAAATGCACCAGCGCGACGGTGGCGAATAACATCAACATGGTTTCTTTCCTTTACTCTTCATCGACATGTTCTTTGATCATCACCAGGAACGGTTTACCAAAACGTTCCAGCTTGCGATGACCGACACCGTTCACGCTCAACATTTCTGACGCGGTAATCGGCATTTGCTCCGCCATCTCAATCAATGTGGCATCGTTAAACACCACATACGGCGGAATGTTGGATTCGTCGGCAATCGCCTTACGCAATTTACGCAGTTTGCCAAATAACGTGCGATCGTAATTGCCGCTGTGCACTTTCGGCGAGCTGCTGCGGCTCTTCACCGTGACGATACGCGGCACCGCCAGCATCAATGGCACTTCGGCACGCAATACCGGACGCGCCGCTTCCGTTAGCTGTAAAGCGGAGTGCATGGCGATATTTTGCGTCACCATACCAAGATGGATCAGCTGACGCAGCACGCTGACCCAATGCTCCTGGCTCTGCTCACGACCAATGCCGTACACCGGCAATTTGTCGTGCCCGTTATCGCGAACGCGGTGGTTAGTGGAACCGCGCAGCACGTCGACAATATAGCCCATACCGAAGCGCTGGCCGGTACGATAGATGCTGGAAAGCGCCTTCTGCGCCTCCACCAAACCATCATAGCGACGCGGAGGATCAAGGCAGATATCGCAGTTGCCGCACTGCTGCTGACGCCCTTCACCAAAGTAGTTGAGCAGCACTAAACGACGGCAGGTTTGCGCTTCGGCAAACGCGCCCATCGCATTGAGCTTGTGACGCTCAATATCCTGTAACGGGCCGGGCGCCTTCTCCTCCAGACATTTACGGAGCCACGCCATATCCGCCGGATCGTAAAGCATCATCGCTTCTGCGGGCAGGCCATCACGCCCGGCGCGGCCGGTTTCCTGATAGTAGGATTCGATATTGCGCGGAATATCGAAGTGCACCACGAAACGCACGTTAGGCTTGTTGATGCCCATACCAAATGCCACAGTGGCGACCACAATTTGCAAGTCATCACGCTGGAAGGCTTCCTGCACGTGCGCGCGCTGGGCGCTGTCGATACCGGCGTGATACGCGCCGACACTCAGCCCACGGCTTTGCAGACGCGCAGCCGTGTCTTCCACCTTGGCACGGCTGTTACAGTAAATAATGCCGCTCTTACCGCGCTGCTCTTGCACGTAGCGCAACAGCTGATCGGTGGGTTTGAATTTCTCCACCAGCGTGTAGCGAATATTCGGGCGGTCAAAGCTGCTGATTTGAATCAGCGGATCGTCCATCTGCAACAGATGAGCGATGTCATTACGCGTGGTTTCGTCAGCGGTTGCCGTCAGCGCCATCACCGGCAGATCCGGGAAACGCTGACGCAGTTGACCAATCGAGCCATATTCCGGGCGGAAATCATGGCCCCATTGCGAGATACAGTGTGCTTCATCCACCGCCAGCATCACCGGATTCCACTGGTGCAGGCTGTCGAGGAAGTTATCCATCATCAGACGTTCAGGCGCAATATACAGCAGCTTCAGCTTGCCGGTGCGACAATCCGCAAACACTTGCTGCTGCTGCTCACGCGTTTGCGTCGAGTTAAGACACGCCGCTGCCACGCCGTTGGCCAGCAATTGATCGACCTGATCTTTCATCAGTGAGATCAGCGGTGAAACCACCAGCGTCAACCCTTCGCGCACCAGCGCCGGGATTTGATAGCACAGCGATTTCCCGCCGCCGGTCGGCATCACCACCAGACAATCACGCCCGGCAAGAGCGGTTTCGATGATGGTTTGCTGACCGGGACGAAATTGCTGGTAGCCGAAGGTATCTTGTAATACCTGCTGCGCCAGCATTTCCTGATTAAGCACTGCCGATGTTGCCACGGTAATCCTGTTTTTCTGACTGGTTAGAACAGATCGTTAAGTGTTACGCCCACGCCAAAACGGGTCTGGCGGTGGTTATAGTCGATAAGCGATTCACCATACCCGCTGAACAGCTGGGTGTAAAAGCGCACATGTTCAGAGATAGGATAGCTCCAGGCGAAAGTCGCGCCGCCATAGCCGCTGTTCCAGTTGTAATTACCTTCCACGCTGAAAATACTTTCACCCATTTCATAACCGAGCTTGGCGCGATAGTAGCCCATGTACTTGGTGATGTCGGGGTTATCATCATTATTTTCATTTTCTGGAATGCGATACCAGGGTTTGATTTCCGCGAGGAAGTTACCGTTCTGCGCCATCAGACGCGCATAGACGCGGTTCCAGCTGCGTGAAGTCGGATCGCTGCGGCCGTTCGACTCGTGATTCAGACCGGTTTCAATATCACGCAGTGTCCAGCCCGCAAAGGTATAATCCGTTGCCCAGCCGAGGAAAATCTGCGGTTCATAGTTGGTTTCACGGAACGGCGATGAGGCTCCACGGTTAGAGAGCTGCCACCACGAACGTTGCGTATAGGATGCGGCCAATACCGAATTATCACCCAGAATGCCACGCCACAGCGGGAACGCCAGGCTGAGCTGGAATTTTACTTCATCGTTTTTTGCTTTGTCTGCCCAGTTGTACGAAGAGATCGCCTCTTTGTTCATGTCGCTGGTGTAGGTGTAGAGCAAATAGTTGTTTTCGTAAGGATAAAGCACGAACGGGTTATCGTGTTTCTCCAACAGGTTCGCAATAATACTGCCCTTCACTGCCGGGGCGTCATGCACCTCTTTTATGGTGGCTTCATCAGCCTGTGCCAGCGCAGGTATCATCAAAGCTGCGGTCAGCAACGCGTATAGCTTACGCATAACATTCTCCAGGGAACTGCGTGTTGTCATTATTAGGCCCATGTTCAAAAAGCACGCCATTCTACACGCAAAGAGACAGGTTGATCAGTGCCGATTTCTGAAACTGGAAAGCCGCGCGAACGCGGCATAATATACACAACTCTTTAACATCTTAAGGCAGAAAACATGTCATCCCCGTTGCTGTCACAGCAGGAAGCTCGCCGTCTGATTGGCGAAATCTTTGTCTATCACATGCCCTTCAATCAGGCGCTCGGTTTGGAGCTGGACCGCCTCGAAGCCGATTACGCCGAATTGGGCTTTGCCAACAAAACCATGCTGGTTGGCAATGCGGCCCAAAATATTTTGCACGGTGGCGTGATTGCCTCAGTGCTGGATGTCGCTGCCGGGCTGGTGTGCGTCAGCCATGCGCTGTCGCGTCAGGAGAGCATCAGCGAAGAGGAGTTGCGTCAGCGTCTGTCGCGCATGGGCACTATCGATATGCGCGTTGACTATCTGCGCCCCGGACGCGGCGAACGCTTTGTCGCTACCAGCAGCCTGCTGCGCGCCGGCAATAAAGTGGCGGTAGCGCGAGTGGAACTGCACAACCAGCAGGGCGATTATATCGCCACAGCAACCGCCACCTATTTGATTGGCTAGTTAGCTTTTTGGAAAGCATGATGGATACGCAACAAACGCGTCAGGGCATTGGCTATGCGCTCGGCGCTTATTTTATCTGGGGCATTGCGCCAGCCTACTTCAAGCTGGTGAAAGAAGTCCCGCCAACAGAAATCATGACGCATCGCGTGATTTGGTCGGCACTGTTTATGCTGGTACTGATTACCCTGAGCCGGAGCTGGCAGCAGGTGCGCACGGTGCTCGCTCAGCCAAAGAAAGTGCTGTTGCTGGCCGTCACTGCCGTCACCATTGGCGGCAACTGGCTGCTGTTTATCTGGGCAGTGAATAATCAGCACATGCTGGAAGCCAGCCTCGGCTACTTTATCAACCCGCTGATCAACGTAGTGTTTGGCATGCTGTTCCTGCGCGAGCGCTTCCGCCGCTTGCAGTGGCTGGCGGTGTTGCTGGCAACGATTGGCGTGCTGGTGCAGCTGTGGCAATTTGGCTCGCTGCCGATTATTGGCCTGGGGCTGGCGCTAAGTTTTGCTGTCTACGGTCTGCTGAGGAAAAAAATCCAGGTGGATGCGCAGAGCGGCATGCTGATCGAGACCGCATGGTTATTCCCGCTGGCGGCCATCTATTTGTTTGGCTTTGCTGACAGCGCCACCAGCCACCTCAGCGCCAATCCAATGAGCCTCAATTTCAAGCTGATCGCGGCGGGCATCGTCACCACGATTCCGCTGATGCTGTTTGCCGCCGCCTGTGCGCGTCTGCGTTTGTCGACCGTGGGCTTTTTCCAATACCTCGGTCCCACGTTGATGTTCCTTTTGGCCGTGCTGTTCTACGGCGAGAGCCTGACGCCGGACAAGATGGTCACCTTCGGCTTTATCTGGCTGGCACTCGCCGTATTTATCGTTGATGCAATCGCGTTCTCAGCTCGCACCCGCGTGCGCGTAGCGTGAGATAAAACGCGCGATAGCCGGGCCGGTCAGCAGGATGGTGAACAGGCGTAAGGTCTGCAACGCCATCACAAACGCGATATCGACCCGGCTGCCCGCCGCAATAATCGCCACGGTATCCAGCCCGCCCGGGCTGGTTGCCAGATACGCCGTCATCAGATCGACGTGCAGCACCTGCGTCAGCATCCACGCCAATCCACCACACAGCAGCATCAAGCCGAAAATCGACACCAGCATTTGCGGAAGGGTGCGCAGCGCCAGCAGGAAGATCGGGCGCGTAAAGCGCAAACCCACGCTCCAGCCAATCAACGCATAGGCCAGCGCCAGCAACCACTCCGGCACCTGCAAAGTGGCGACATCGGTGCCGTGGAGCGTCGCACCAATCAGCGCGGGCAGCAGCAGCGCACCCGAAGGGATACGCAGTTTTTGTCCCAGCCAGGCGCCCGCGAACATCACCACCAATGTCAGGATGAAGCTGCTTTGTAAAGCAGGGAACCATACCAGCTCCACTGCACCACCGTTGGTGCCCAGCCCAATGCGCGCCACCACTGCCGCCGCAGTCGCCACAAACAGAACGCGCAGATACTGCATAAACGCCACTAAGCGCACGTCCGCACCGAAATCACCGGCCATCGCCACCATCGCAGAAGCGCCGCCGGGAGACGATCCCCACGCACCGGTTGGCCCTGGAAGGTTGCTAAAGCGCACCAGTAGAAAACCTGACAAACCGCTGGCCGCCAGCGTAAGCACCAACACCGCCAGCACCACCGGCCAATCCGCTAACAGCGGTGAGAGAATAGCCGGTGACAGTGTTTGCCCGATCATGCAACCCAACACCGCTTGTGCGAGCACAAACAAACGTTTGTCGATGCGTACGGTGGCGCCAGAAAGGCCCATGACGGTTCCGACGATCATCGGACCTAAAAGCAGTGCAGCAGGAAGGTGAAACAGCTGGAGAATGATCCCCAGTACTAACGAAGCAATCAGCAGAATGGTCCACTGCTGTCGCAAAGAAAAACGCGCCATAGGGTGGAAATCAGAAAGTGAGAAGTGACAACAGCCTACGCAGAATTGTGATGCAGCGCCAGTTTAAAGGGCCGCAAATGCGGCCCCGAAAGCGTTACAACCAGTTTTTCCGTTTGAAATAGAGGTACGGCGCCAGACCGGCAAGGATCATCAGCGTAATCGCGCCAGGATAACCAAAACTCCATTTCAGCTCAGGCATAAACTCGAAGTTCATCCCGTAGCTGGATGCCACTAGCGTGGGTGGCAGGAATACCACCGACACCACTGAGAAGATCTTAATGATGCGGTTCTGCTCGATGTTGATAAAGCCCATCGCCGCCTGCATCAGGAAGTTGACCTTCTGGAACAGCGATTCGTTATGCGGCAGCAGGGATTCGATATCGCGCAGGATTTCACGCGCCTGCTCCAGCTGATTGCCCGGCAGGCGAGCTTTACGCACCAGGAAGTTCAATGCACGTTGGGTATCCATAAGACACAAACGCACTTTCCAGCCGATATCCTCCAGCTCCGCCAGACGCGACAGCGCCTGATCGTACTCTTCGCCCTGTTGCCCTTCCATGATCACGCGGCTGAGTTTTTCCAGCGCGCTGTAGATGTTCTCGATCTCATCCGCCAGCTGTTCGATTTTCGTCTCAAACAGATCCAGCAACAGCTCGTAGGCGTTGCCATCGGTCAGCGTCTGGTTGCGCGCACGCATACGATACAGACGAAAAGCCGGCAGTTCGCGCTCGCGTAATGTATAGAGGCGATCTTCACGGATGGTGAACGCCACGGTGGAGTTGCCAGCGTGGTCTTCCGCATCTTCAAAGAAGAAGAAGGAGTGAATGTGCAGTCCATCTTCATCTTCGAAGAAACGTGCGGAGGCCTCGATGTCTTCCAGCTCCGGACGCGTCGCCAGGCTTTGACCCAGCTCAGATTGCACACGATCGCGCTCAGTGTCGTCGGGCTCGATGAGATCGACCCACACCGAGGTGTTGAGTGTGTCGTTGTTGTCTTCCAGTTCGATGCGCGTCAGGCGATCGCGTTCGAGTTTAAAAGCGCTCAGCATAGCAATACTCCCCATTGCAGACTTAATGGGACAAGGCGGCACACCGTGATGCCGAAGGCAAAACGGGCACGGCAAAGCCTGAACGCGGAAACTTTCGCTTCAAGGGTAAATCAGTGCTGACTCGTGCGACGAGAGTGTAAAGGGAGGTCGCTGATAACCGCTAAGGCTACCCGCGTATAGAGGTAGCCTTAGATGTTATTCCTGTTAAACAGGCGGTTGAGCCAGCATCGACTGGGCGCGTCCAAGGCATTGTCCTCTCATGATAATAGTGCGCGCATGTTACGCTGAGACGAAAAAGTCGTCAAGGTAACGCAACGGCGCTACACCGTTTCCAGACGCGCGTACGCCGCCACCAGCCACTTGATGCCCTGGCCCTGAAATGCCACCTGCAAGCGGCTGTGTTCACCGCTGCCTTCGAGGTTGATGATGGTGCCTTCACCGAATTTGGCATGGCGTACACGCTGGCCCAGCGCGAATCCACTGTCGTTTTCCGTGATTGGCGTGCCCATGCGTTGATGGCTCACCGGACGGCTCACACTGGCGCGCAGACGCACTTCCTCGACGCACTCTTCCGGCAATTCGCCGATAAAACGCGATGGACGGTGATACACTTCTTTACCATAAAGGCGGCGAGTTTCGGCGTAGGTCAGCGTGAGCTTCTCCATCGCGCGCGTGACGCCAACGTAGGCAAGACGACGTTCTTCTTCGAGGCGGCCACCTTCATCCAGCGACATCTGGCTGGGGAACATGCCCTCTTCCATACCCACAATAAAGACCTGAGTGAACTCAAGACCTTTCGCCGAGTGCATGGTCATCAGCTGTACCGCGTCCTGCCATTTATCAGCCTGGCCTTCACCCGCTTCCAGCGCCGCATGCGACAGAAACGCCTGCAGCGGCATCAGATCTTCATCTTCGTCCTGATAGCTGAACTGACGCGTGGCCGTCACCAGCTCCTCTAAGTTTTCAATACGCGCCTGGCCTTTCTCGCCCTTTTCCTGCTCGTACATGATCCACAGGCCGGAATCCTTGATCACGCGATCGGTCTGCACGTGCAGTGGCATATCGGCGGTTTCCGTGGCCAGCGAATCCACCAGCTCGCAGAAGCGCTGCAGCGCGGAGGCCGCACGTCCCGCCAGGGCTTTGTTTTGCAGCAGTTCACGCGTCGCTTGCCACAGCGTTAATTGCTGTTCGCGCGCGGTCTGGCGCACCACATCCAATGTGCGATCGCCCACGCCGCGCACTGGCGTGTTCACCACGCGCTCAAACGCGGCATCATCATTGCGGTTCGCCATCAGTCGCAGATACGCCAGCGCATCTTTGATCTCCTGGCGTTCGAAGAAGCGCATGCCGCCGTAAATACGGTACGGCATGCTGCCTTGCAACAGCGCTTCTTCCAGCACGCGCGACTGGGCGTTGCTGCGGTAGAGAATGGCGCAATCCTGCAGCGCATTGCCGTTCTCATGCCAGGTTTTGATACGGTTGACCACGAAGCGCGCTTCGTCTAATTCGTTAAACGCGCAGTAGAGGGATATCTTTTCGCCGTCACTGCCATCGGTCCACAACTCTTTACCGAGGCGACCATTGTTATTGGCGATCAGCGTGTTAGCCGCTTTCAGGATGTTATTGGTCGAGCGGTAGTTTTGCTCCAGGCGAATGGTTTCCGCGCCAGGGAAATCCTGCAGGAAGCGCTGGATGTTCTCGACCTGCGCGCCACGCCAGCCGTAAATCGACTGATCGTCATCCCCGACGATAATCACACGACCGGTATCGCCCGCCAGCATACGGATCCACGCGTACTGGATGTTGTTCGTATCCTGGAATTCGTCCACCAGCACGTTGCTAAAACGCTCGCGGTAATGATTCAGGATATGCGGCTTGTTCAGCCACAGCTCATGCGCACGCAGCAGCAGTTCGGCAAAATCCACTAAGCCCGCGCGATCGCAAGCCTCCTGATAAGCCTGATAGATGCGCAGCCAGGTTTGTTCAATCGGATTACCGTAGCTTTCGATGTGTTTTGGACGCAGCCCTTCATCTTTTTTGCCGTTGATGTACCACATGCCCTGGCGTGCAGGCCACTGTTTCTCATCAAGGTTCATGGCTTTGATCAGACGCTTGAGCAGGCGCAGCTGATCGTCGCTATCGAGAATCTGGAAATCCTGCGGCAGATTGGCATCAAGATGATGGGCACGCAGTAAACGGTGCGCCAGGCCGTGGAAGGTACCAATCCACATACCGCCCTGACTGGTGCCGATCAGTTGATCGATACGATGGCGCATTTCAGCCGCCGCTTTGTTGGTAAAGGTCACCGCCATGATCGAGTAAGGCGAGCAATTCTCTACCGACAGCAGCCAGGCAATGCGATGCACCAGCACGCGCGTTTTGCCACTGCCTGCCCCGGCCAGCACCAGCAGATTGCTGCGCGGCGCGGCGACCGCCTCGCGCTGTTTGTCATTCAAGCCGTTAAGCAGATCAGAAACGTCCATAAGCACCGTTTTGCCAAAATAATAAAAGGAGGATTGAGAAATGCGGTTTCTCAGCATTCAGTCAACGCACCATTTGTAGCGGCGCTATTCATCGCAAAATGAAGGGTGCCGCTACGATTTGTGCGTCAGGAAATGCCTGCCATCATCCAGCCATTAGCTGGATGAACATACAGCATTATAGCAGCGAGGTCAGCGATGCCAACTGATGAATTTCGACGTGCGGCAGCAAACGCGCATCATCAATCTTCATCAGATTGCCATCGCGCAGGTTGATCCAGCAGGCTTGCATGCCCGCGTTTATTGAACCGACCACATCGGTGGTGAGATCGTCGCCCACATGAAGAATATGCTCAGGTGCGATGTTCAAACGCTCAGCCGCCAGCTGATACATATCCTGCCACGGCTTAGCACGGCCGTGCGGGCCGGCGCGCAGGGCGAACTGGAAATAGTGGTTGATCCCCAGCTTTTCCGGACAGGCATTGCCGTTAGTGATCGCCACCAGCGGGACGCGCTCGCCCAGCCACGTCAGCGTTTGGTGCGTTTCATCCGGCATCTCGACTTCGCTGCGCCACTGATGGAATACACCCATCACTTCGCTGGCACCGGCGCGGGCTTCAGCAGCGGATAAGCCGATATTGATCATTGCCAGCTCAACCGAGCGGCGGCGCCACTCAGACACGTCGTGGTAAATTTCCGGCTCACGCGCCAGCAGTTCGTCACGCAGCGCCTGATAATCAGCGGGGGTGAATTCACGCAATGCCGGATGGAAGGCCTGCAACGCGGCGTGGGATTCGGCAGTGGTTTTACGGATCACCGGATGGTTGTCATACAGCGTATCGTCGAGATCGAAAGTGATCGCTTTGATCGGGCCCAGCGGGCGGTAGAACTTCATTCAGACTTTCCTCGTTTAGCACGTGGATGCGCCGCGTCGTACACGGTCGCCAGATGCTGGAAATCGAGATGGGTATAGATTTGCGTGGTCGACAGATTAGCGTGCCCGAGCAGTTCCTGCACCGCACGCAGATCGCCACTCGATTCGAGCAAATGGGTCGCAAACGAGTGACGCAGTTTATGCGGATGAATATGGTTGGCCACGCCCTGCTTAATGCCCCACTCGGCAAAGCGCTTTTGCACGTTACGCGCTGAAATACGCGTGCCGCGACTGGAAACAAACATTGCATCATCCTGCGGCGCGAAGCTTGCACGCAGTGGCAGCCAGTGTTGCAGCCAGGTCACCGCCGTGCCACCAATCGGCACACGTCGCTCTTTACTGCCTTTCCCCAACACCCACACTTCACCGGCGTCGAGATCGACATGACGACAATCCATGCCCACCAGCTCCGACAAACGTAAACCGCCGCCGTACATGGTCTCCAGCATCGCGCGGTCGCGCACCGCCAGCGGATCGTTCAGGTCGATTTCCAGCAGCTGGTTAACCTCGTCGACATCCATATTTTTTGGCAGATGACGAGCATTGCGCGGCGTGGAGATGCCTTTGGCCGGATTGGCGCTTAGCATCCCCTGGCTGACCTGCCAGTCAAGAAAACTGCGCAGTGCTGACATACGTAATGCCAGACTGCTGGGCCCGAGTCCGGCACGACGGCTGCGAGCCGCCAACTGACGAACCTGTGCGGGCTCCAGTTGTGCCCATGAGGCGATCTTCATCTCATCGGCCATCGCGGTCATCGTCTGCAACTGGCGGGTGTAATTCTTTTGCGTCAACGGGCTGAGCTGGCGTTCGACTTTCAGATAACGCAGAAAGCCCTCTACGGCTGGCTGCAACGGGCTGACGTCACTCATGCGCGTTCAATCCAGCGAGACAGCAGATCCGGCAGCATTTGCGCCAGATGCTGTAACAGCAAAGTGCCCATGCCCGCTTGATAATGCTGGTTGTCGCGGCTGCTGAAAATTAGCACGCCAAGCTCGCCTCGTTCGCCCATCAGCGACATCGCCACCGACCCGATGGCTTTCGCCTGAGGCAACAACAGCAGTAACTCCGGGCCATTCAGGCTGCCAAGGTAATGATGTTCAGCACCAAAGCGTTGAATACGCAGCGGCTCAAAAGCCTGACGAGAAAGACCCAACTGGGTGAAATCAGAAGGTGCGCCGATGTGCCAATGGTCGTTGAACACCCGCACATTGGCGCCGGCCAGACCCAACTCACGCGCCCAACGGTGCAGACGCGTTAACATTTCCTGCAGGCTGTCCGCCGCGGCAAGATGGCCTTGTAACCCCAGCAGACGATCGAACAGTTGATGGTTGGCCGTGGCCTGCTCCATCAACAGCGTGATTTCCTCTTCCAGCTGCTGGATGTGGTTGCGCTGACGCGCCATGTGCCACTCTACCAGCGACACGCTGCCGCGCACCGGGTGCGGCACCATCATCTGTTCAACCTGGCGCGCATTGCGAATAAAGAAATCGGGGTTCTGGCGCAGGAAGGCGCTTACCGACTGATCGTCCAGCAAAACCGCGCTGTCGGTTTGCTCTTCGACATTTTTCATAGATGAATAAACCCATCGTAGACGTGTGTGGCTGGCCCGGTCATAAACAGCGGCTGACCCACTCCTTTCCAGGCGATATGCAGCGTTCCGCCAGGCAAATCAACGCGAACTTTTTCCGCCAGAATGCCTTGCTGAATGCCGCAGGCAACGGCTGCGCAAGCGCCGCTGCCACAGGCCTGGGTTTCACCCGCGCCGCGTTCATACACGCGCAGACGAATGTGTTCAGGATTAACCACTTCCATAAAGCCCACGTTGACGCGCTCGGGGAAGCGTTCGTGGCTTTCCAGCAGCGGACCGAGGGTTTCCACGGCGGCCGTTATCACACTCTCAACCTGAATCACACAGTGCGGGTTGCCCATCGACACCGCACCAAACATCACGGTCTGCTCCGCAACACGTTGCAGATACAGGCTTTCCGCTTTATTGGCGCGCAGCGGCACCTGTTGCGGATCGAAGTTGGGTTCACCCATGTTGACACGTACCAGCTCATCGCTGGTCACGCTCAGCACCATACGCCCGGTTTGCGTACTCACGCGGATGTCGCTTTTGTTGGTCAGCCCTTTCAGGCGCACAAAGCGAGCGAAACAGCGTGCACCGTTACCGCACTGAGCCACTTCGCTGCCATCGGCGTTGAAAATTCGGTAATGAAAATCGAGATCCGGATCGTAAGGCGGTTCGACGATCAGCAGCTGATCGAAACCGATCCCCAGATGCCGATCCGCCAGACGGCGAATCAGTTCCGGCGAAAAAAAGACGTTTTGCGTCACAGCATCCACAACCATGAAATCGTTGCCGAGACCGTGCATTTTCGAGAACTGCATTTTCTGCTCCGCCGGATTACTCATAGAGATTAGTTCGCCTGTGAACCCGATTTGCTGGTGACCAAACCGTTAACGTCAGCATCCTGCGCCGCTTTTTGCTGCTGTTGGGTGACCTGCTGGTTTTGTTTGGTCGGCTGATCTTTGGGCGGGAAATACAGCGGTCCTTTCAGGCCACAGCCTGCGAGGCTGACCAGTGCCAGCGCGATACCCAGCTGACTTATCATGTGTCTCATTCTGTCTGCTCTTCCTGTCCTTAAGCCTTGGCTGCTTATCATCGCAGTTGACGTTGTAAAAGCAACAGGAAATACCCGCAAATCCGGGCGCATGTCAGAGGAAAAGCCAATCCCACCGCGCGAACGCAGGCGGGATCAATGCATTTGGTAGCGCGGCTGGAAATCGCCGTTGTCGTTATCGGGCTGCGTCGCACAGAGCTGTGTCAGCGTCTGGCTGCGGAATGGAATCACCTGGAAGCGATCGCCCGCGTGCACAATCTGGTAGAACTGCGGCAGGTTGAAGTTGATAAAGCTGGAGCCATAGGTGAATCGATCATGCGACGAGGAGTAAAAACGGCTCACATCACGCACCAACTCTTCTTTGCTGCCTTCACAATGGTGATAAACCTCAACGCGATTGGTTTCGTCGAGTATATAGATGTTGAAGCCGCGATCGTCATTGGTGTCTTCAAAGAAGAACTGAATGATGCCTTCGCTGGCATAGCCGTTCACCACCGGCGGTAATGGCGTTTGATTCGATTCCACTTTGATCGATAAACCGTGCAGCTTGTTGTTGGAAATCGCGCCGTAGAACTCCACCGCATTTTCCAGTTTCTGCACCGAGACGCTCATGCGTTCGAAGAACAAGCCCCACGTCTGGCCCGCCATGCGCAGCGCTTTAAAGCGGCCTGGCTCCTGACGGGTACTCGACAGACGCAGCTCAATACACTCAGACACCAGCTGCTGTACGCGGGTACGAATCAAACCGCGCAGATGCTGGCTGTAGCAGAACACTTCCACCGTATCCGGCGGTGCGGCGTCCTGATGCATTTTGCCGAGAATGGTTTTCAGCGCTTCGATCATCGCCTGCTCACCGCTGAAGTGCAGCGTACGCACTTCATTCCATGAGTTGCGGTACAGCAGATCAATGCTACCAATCAGGCACTGTTGCTGCTGGCCGAAGCTGAACACATCCAGCTTGCGAAAATCAAAGTGCACCACCTGATTGCGGAAGGCGGAGGTCGGATCGTGTTCGAGGTTAACGATAATCGCCAGATGACGGATTTCGCACGGGCTGTACAACGCTTTTGGCGTCGGCGCAGGTACACGCAGCGGGAAGTGGCTCGACACATCGTTCACCAACTCCTGCAAACGCGGCAGATCGCAGAATTCGTTGCCCTTCATATGTAAACGCGTTTTGCTGGTCAGCAAACCGTTGAACCACGCCCACGCCACTAACTTGTTCAGGTAGCGGTTATATTCCAGCGGCTGATGGCTGATGATCGAACTCATGTCCGGCGACTGGTTGTAAAGATACCAACCGGCGCGATTGGCGCGACCTTCCGGCACATGAATAAAGGTCAGATTATCTTCCGACAGGTCAGGCGAAATCTGTGGGTTCACCAGCGTCACTTTGCCCGGCAACGCTTCAAACGCGGCATACAGTTTACGCGTCAGCACGCCGATATCCTGCGGGCTGGCACTGACGCTTAAATTGTTACGACGGGCAAAACGGATCAGGTTGCGATAGCTCTGCATCATCGCATCCAGCAACTCGTTGTGCGCTTCACGCACACGCTCAATTTTCCACTGGGCGCGGTTATCCAATACCGCAATTTTCTCTTCATCCCAACCCCACTCTTTCACCAGCTGCGAAAGAATCTCGCGACGCCAGCCTGAGCGGTGATGGTGGTGATCGTCACTCGAGAGCTTCTCACACACTTTTAAATAGAAACATCGACGCACCAAATCAAGGCGCGCCATGTCATCGACGCTGGTCAGATAGCGCGTCACGCGCTCCAGCATCATGCAATAAGGGTCGAGACCGAAGCAGACAATTTCGCCATCGTGCAGGCGCTGTTTGATATCCATCGCCAGCAATTGCGTGTTCGGGTATTCCCAGCTGTACGCTTCTAACAACAGGGTTTTCAGCACCGCTTTGTACGGTGAATCGATGCTTTTATACAGCTGCCACAAGCTGGCCCCGAAGTACTCTTCGGCTGACAGCGTGCCGAGGCCGCCGAGATCCAGCCACTCATTCGGCGTCAACACGCCTTGTGAATAGAGTGACATCACGTAATCGTCGTAATGGTGCTCTTCTTCGCCGGGCACCATGTTCCACAGGATGCGTTTACCGGCCATACGCACAGCGGTACGGTAGAACTCATCCAGCAGCAAAATATGTTGGGTAGAACCGCAGTCTTCACCACCGAGGCTGCCGCTCTCATTGTGGCGGAAACGATTCTCGTCGATCAGGAAGAAACTGACTTCCACACCCATCGACACACACCATTTCTGCAACAGGGTACACTTGCGCTGCAGATTGAGGCGTTCTTCATTATCTAACCAGGATTGGTGACACACCCAGATGTCGAGATCGGACACGCTGTTCTGACCGACGGACGAGGTACTGCCCATCGAGTAAATGCCGGTAATCGGACGTTCACCTTTGACCGCAGTGCTGAGATCCAGAGACTGATCGCCTGCCAACTGTTGCAACAAATGCTGTTGGTTTTCATCAGTCGTGAAGAAGCTGACGCCGTGGGGAACGCTACCGTCAAGGTAGCCCGGCATCAGCGGGTGATGATAGTGCAGTAATGTTGGCAGCAGACTGTAGACTTGCTGGAAGGCAGGTCCCATAGCAGCCAGTGCGCGATCAACGCGCAGCTGGTTAATTGCATCCAGTCTCTGTTTCAGTGTCTCAATGTAGAGGTACAAGACGTTTCGCCTGATTGTCCCAGTGTTAAGCACCCTGTTTCCAAAACCTGCCGCTTAATAATAAAGATGTTGGGCAAATTATTGCTGGAAACGTGATCAATCTAACACCTGGAGGATTGACCGTAAAGAAAGTTGCGCTACATGACAGTTTAGCACGTTCCCCATGTAGCCCTGCTTTTTCGGACTTAGACGTCAGAAAATGACGCAATAATGCGTAACAACTGACATCGAGGCCTTTTCAATCCGTTGAAACTGACAGCATTCCCCTATCAATGATAGGATAATCGATGAACGATCAAAATGGTTAACAGCATGTTAAACAAAATTTTCAGAATTGCTACCAGACAAAGTCCCCTTGCTTTATGGCAGGCACAATATGTCCAACAACGCCTGATGGCAGCACATCCGGGCGTGCAGGTTGAGCTGGTGCCTATGGTCACCAAAGGCGACATCATCCTCGACACACCGCTCGCTAAAGTCGGTGGAAAAGGCCTGTTTGTCAAAGAGCTTGAACTGGCAATGCTGGAAAACCGTGCCGATCTTGCGGTGCACTCCATGAAGGATGTGCCGGTGGATTTCCCGGAAGGCCTGGGCCTCGTCACCATCTGCGAGCGTGAAGACCCGCGTGATGCCTTCGTTTCCAACCTGTATAACAGCATTGATGAACTGCCACAGGGCGCGATTGTGGGGACCTCCAGTCTGCGTCGTCAGTGTCAGCTCAGCGCGCGTCGTCCCGATCTGATCATACGTTCGTTACGCGGGAACGTGGGCACCCGTTTAGGTAAGCTGGATGCCGGAGAATATGACGCCATTATTCTGGCCGCGGCAGGCCTAAAGCGCTTGAACCTCGACGACCGCATTCGTCAGGCGATGCCCGCTGAAATCTCGCTGCCCGCCGTGGGCCAGGGCGCCGTCGGCATCGAATGTCGCCTTGATGATCACGAACTGATTACCTTATTGCAGGCGCTGAATCACGACGACACCGATGTTTGTGTGCGCGCTGAACGCGCGATGAACACACGCCTCGAAGGCGGTTGTCAGGTACCGATCGGCAGCTTCGCCGTGCTGGAAGATAATCAGCTATGGTTACGTGGCTTAGTCGGCTCACCGGATGGCCAGCAAATGGTGGTAGGTGAACGCCGTGGTCCGCGCGAAAACGCCGTGCAAATGGGGATTTCCCTTGCAGAAGAGCTGCTGGATGGCGGCGCCCGCGACATTCTGCGCGACGTTTATCAGGGGCAAACACCCGCATGACCATTCTCGTGACCCGCCCGGAACCCGCTGCCAGTGAACTGGTTTCGCGTCTGCGAACCCAGGGAAAACTGGCGTGGACTCTACCGCTGATTGAATTCACGCCGGGTCGCGATCTGCAACAATTGCCGCAAAAACTGGCGGCTTTACGGCCGGGCGATCTGGTGTTTCTGCTGTCACAGCAGGTGGTGCTGTTTGCCCATCCAGCGCTACAGCAGAGTGCCCTCACCTGGCCCGAAACACTCGACTACTATGCTATAGGGCGCAGCACCGCGCTGGCACTGCATACCGTCAGTCATCTGAAAGTAGACTATCCTCATGCGCGGGAGACCAGCGAAGAGTTAGTGCGCCTCAACCGTCTGCAACAGGTAAAAGGCAAGCGTGCGCTGATTTTGCGCGGCAGCCCAGGCCGCGAGTTACTGGCTGAAACCCTGCTGGAACGCGGCGCCGAGGTGGAATACTGCGAGTGCTATCAACGGTGTGAAAAGTATTATGAGGGCGCGATTGAGGGCCGTCGCTGGCGCGATCGTGGAATTACCACGCTGGTGGTCACCAGCGGTGAGATGTTACAACAACTCTTTGCACTGTTTCCGCCAATCGATCGTCGGGAATGGTTATTGCACTGTCGACTGGTGGTCGTCAGTGAACGTTTGGCTACTCAGGCCGCCGAATTAGGCTGGCAGGATATTGAGGTAGCCGATGGTGCTGATAACGATGCGCTGCTGCGCGCGTTACGCTGAACTTAACAATGGGATGAGCCATAATGACGGAACAAAAAGCCTCCTCCGCCATGGTTGAAGAAACCACCCCTGCGGACACTTCCCCCACGCCAGACGGTAAAAAGCCTCGCGATAAAAAAAGCGATGGCAAAGTACTGAGTGCGGTGGCGATTGTGATTGCGCTGGCGATTGGCGCGGGACTTTACCTCAATGGGAAACATCAGGCCGATTTACAGGCTCAGACAAACCAGAACCTGAGTGAACAGCTGAGCGCCCTGCAGCAGCAACTGGGCAGCGACAAACAACAGCTGACGCAACAACTGGACACCGCGAACACAGCGTTGCAGGAAGCGCGTACCCAGCAGGACAACAGCGCCAAAGAGCTGGAAACCCTGCGCGATAAAGTCGCGACGATCTCCGGCAATGACACCCGCACCTGGCTGCTGGCGCAAGCGGATTATCTCGTAAAACTGGCGGGCCGCAAGCTGTGGAGCGATCAGGATGTCACCACCGCCGCCGCGCTGTTGAAAAGCGCCGATACCAGCCTGGCCGATATGAATGACCCGAGCGTGATGAACGTGCGTCGTGCCTTAACGCAGGACATCAGTTCTCTCTCAACGGTGAGCCAGGTCGATTACGATGGCATCATCCTCAAACTCAATCAGTTGTCGAACGGCGTCGATAATCTGCGTCTGGCTGACAATGACAGTGATGATTCACCGATGGATGCCGATGGCGGAGAGCTTTCCAGCTCGCTGCACGAATGGCGTCAAAACCTGGTGAAGAGCTGGCATAACTTTATGGATGATTTCATTACCATCCGCCGCCGTGATAACACCGCACAGCCGCTTCTGGCACCGAATCAGGATGTTTACCTGCGTGAAAACATTCGTTCACGTCTGCTGATTGCCGCCCAGGCTGTGCCACGTCATCAGGATGAAATCTACAAACAGTCGATTGATGCGGTCTCAACCTGGGTGCGCGCCTGGTATGACACCAACGACGCTGCCACCAAAGCCTTCCTCGCACAGCTGGATGAGCTGAGTCAGCAAAACATCTCAATGGATGTGCCGGATACGCTGGAAAGTCAGGCGCTGCTGGAAAAATTGATGCAGACGCGCGTGCGCAACCTGCTGGCACAGCCATCGGTTCCGGCTGATCAACAGGGAGGCTAAGCATGCTGAAAGTATTGGTGCTTTTCCTGCTGCTGATCGCAGGCGTGGTATTGGGGCCGATGATTGCCGGCCACCAGGGCTACGTGCTGATTCAGACTGATAACTGGAACGTGGAAACCAGCGTTACGGGACTGGCAATCATCCTGATTCTCAGTCTGCTGGTGATTCTGTTCATTGAATGGATTTTACGCCGCGTATTCCGCACCGGTGCACGCACGCGTGGTTGGTTCACTGGACGTAAACGCCGCAGCGCACAGCGTCACACGCAGAGCGCTCTGATGAAGCTGGCGGAAGGTGATTACAAGCAAGTTGAAAAACTGCTGTCGAAGAATGCCGATCACGCCGATCAGCCGGTGGCTAACTATCTGCTGGCAGCCGAAGCGGCGCAGCAGCGTGGTGACGAAGTGCGTGCCAATCAACATCTGGAACGTGCGTCTGAGCTGTCCGAGAACGACACCATTCCGGTTGAAATCACCCGCGTACGCCTGCAACTGGCACGTAATGAAGATCACGCCGCCCGTCATGGCATTGACCGATTGCTGGAAGTCGCACCGCGTCATCCGGAAGTGCTGCGTCTGGCTGAACAGGCTTATATTCGCACCGGCGCATGGGGCGCGTTGCTGGATATTCTGCCCTCCATGCAGAAATCACAGGTTAACGATGAAGCCCATCGTGAGGCGCTACAACAGCAAGCCTGGCTAGGCATGATGAATCAGGCCATGGCCGATCAAGGCAGCGAAGGCCTGAAGAAGTGGTGGCAAAACCAGAGCCGTAAAACGCGTCAGGAAACGGCGCTGCAGGTGGCGATGGCGGAACATCTGATTGAGTGTGATGACCCTGATACTGCACAAAGCATCGTGCTGGAAGGATTGAAGCGCCAGTATGACGATCGCCTGGTGCTGTTAATGCCACGCATTAAAAGTGGCGATCCGCAATCGCTGGAGAAAGCGCTGCGCCAGCAAATCAAACAACATGGCGCAACGCCGCTGCTGCACAGCACCTTGGGCCAGATGCTGATGCGCCACGGTGAGTGGCAACAGGCCGCTGAAGCTTTCCAGCAGGCACTTGCACAACGCCCTGATGCTTTTGATTATGCCTGGTTGGCCGATGTCTATGATCGCCTGCATCGCCCCGAGGACGCTGCTCAAATGCGCCGTGAAGGTCTGCTTCTCACCTTGAAGACGAATCCAAACGCTTAATTTAACGATTGTTACTTTTGTGCACGCCGGGCTTGTCCCGGCTTTTTTTTGCCTGAAGAGTAGCGGCGTGAGGGTAAATCGCAGATAAAAAAACACCTGCCATAAGCAGGTGTAAGATCAGGTCGTTCAGACAACTGATGGTATCCGACTCAACGTAATGTCCTTCTTACTGCAGTAAAGCGTGCGCAATAACTGCCAGGCTGGACAACGGATACCGTAAGGGGCTCTGCATCATTCCCAGGTTTATGTAGCATCAGCAAACATAAGAGGTGGAATGAGCATCTACAGGATTATTATTGCATAAGCCGTGCCAGAATTGCAGATTCAGAGATAAGTTATTTTAAATCAGCAAGATAACCGTGCGGCCTCACTTCAGGCTGAGAAGTGCGTCGTTATTTCGCAACACTCCCCTCAATAACTGTCTCCTCTCAACGACAACCAATGCAAGGAACTGTCAGTCCATTTAATATCAATGGGTTATGAGTCTCATTATGACGACAACAGCCGGTGGTGTGATTTAAGAAGCCGCATGGTGTTGAGAAGCCGGGATGCTGAGTTGCTGAGTTGCTGAGTTGCTGAGTTGCTGAGTTGCTGAGTTGCTGAGTTGCTGAGTTGCTGAGTTGCTGA
>NZ_JASGBX010000022.1:0-82630 GCF_030053335.1 Pantoea sp. EABMAA-21 | reverse complement strand
CCTTCTCTGACGCGGGTTTCTTCTTTCCGGTCTGGCCTTTCGCGGCAAAGGGCAAAGGAGCAACGACGAAGTGAGGGCATAAAGGGGCGACGACAAAAAGTTTTTGCGGCCCCTGGCGAAAAGTTTTTGGCGGCGTGCACTTCACCCCTTTCTGCCTGAACCGGCGGTGCTACGACCAGCCCTCCGCGCAAGGGCTGGCCGGAATGCAGGGAAGCGTCAGAAGGGACCTTTCAGACCGCCCCGCGGGCTGGCCTTAAAGGCCCGGCGGGGTTTTGCCGGGACGGTGAAAGCGACGGCGAAGCCGGCAGCAGCCGTTGACCTCAGCCATCAGACCCTAGCCGTCAGGCACGGAGCGCGGTCCTTCGCGTTCCGGCGGAGCTTACCGGCTTTGCCGGTTAGCGCAGTAGGGCTCGACGACCCGGCTTGCCGGGGAGCCGAAGGGGGCCATGTTGTTGCTGCTGTTGTTGTTGCTGTTGCTGTTGCTGTTGCTGTTGCTGTTTAAGCATATTTTTATGCGGCGGGAAGTCAGAACTGACTGGAGAAAAATAGAAGCTGAACCGGGTCGGGAGATTATGGCCATACGCATCCGGGCGGAGAGGACCGGTGCGCCAGCACCGGTTTCCCCGGCCCGCAGGGCGGCGGTGTTGCTGTTCCGGGCTCGCAGAAAGCACAAAGCAAAACCGCGCCAGGCGGCGCGGTGTACGGTTATCTTTCGCAGGGTTACTTACCGGGCCGATTCTGTGCGTAAGCGGCCAGCACGCCCGGATGCAGGTGCACGCCGGAAACGTCTGTGGTTGCACGCGCTTTGTGCAGGTCGCAGGCGGCCTGCATGGATAACCAGAGGCGCGCCGCAATACCCATTCCCGCCTCAAGTCGCACCGCCATTTCCGGGCTGACCGGTGCTTTTCCGCTGGCGACTTTACCCAGCGCCGAAGCGGATACGCCCAGCGCCTTCGCCAGCGCGCGCAGCCCTATGTTGTTATCTTCGATGTATTCGGTGATCAGGCCGCCCGGATGCGGGGGAGTAAACATCGTCATCAGGCATCTCCTCGCGGTAAAAGTGCAGCGGTATGCTCTTTAAAGCTGCGCCAGCGTCTGCAGGGTTTCCGGGTTCTGCTGCACCATGCGGATCAGCAGTACGGCCTGAGCGTTCGGCTTAGCCCTGCCCTGCTCCCAGTTCTGATAGGTGGTCTCGCCCGTGTGCAGATAGTGCGCGAAAACGGCCTGTGACAGGTTAAGTTTTTCGCGCACGTCGCGCAGCTCCTGCGGCGCGATGGTGACGGGCTCGCGCTTGCTGACCTTGTAAGTCTTGAGCGTAATTTTTCCGTCCTGGTGATCTTTCAGCTCCTGCATGCCGGTCATCAGCTCACTGAAAATGTCGCGTTCAGTCATGTCTCAGCCCCTTTTTAATTACGTTCAGCGCCGCCGCCAGGGCGTCGCGCTGCTGTTTGGTCAGATCGTCACGCTGATCTTTATCGTAGATGGTAAACAGGATGAACTGGCCTTTTTCGTTGGTCCAGTAATAGATAACCCTGATCCCGCCACGGGTGCCCTTGTTTCGTCGCTCGTCCCGGAACCGGACTTTACGTAACCCGCCCGTGTCCGGGATCAGATCACCTTTTTCCGGGTCGGCCAGCAGCATGCTCTGAAACAGCCTGAACTGGTCATCATTCAGATAGTCGGCCCGGTATTTCTCAAAGGTAGAAAGCTCAATAAATAACGCGTGCATGGTTAGTCCCTATCCCCAACTAGAGGATATTATATCCCCATGTTGGGGATAGTGCAATATTCATCAGTCACCTGTTTCTGATAAGACTGCGCCGTCAGCTTGTTTGGCACCAGCCAGCGGTTCATGCCCTTCTGCGCGCTGTCCATGTGCAGCGATCGCAGGTGAATTTCTCCCGCCACTTCGCAGGCAACGTCTCCGGCATACGGCTGCAGGGTTTCCAGGCCGTTCAGCGACGGAAAGCGCCGCGCCCACGCGGCGATCATGTTCTTCATATCGTTTTCCGGCACGCTGTCACACCAGGCGGCGAACCAGCCGCGCAGCGTCTCCGGCGTGCGGAAAGCCAGCTCAGTTTCAGCCTGCCGGATGCGGTTCTCCAGCTGGCGTTCCTGATAATCGGCCACCTGCCGTTCCCGCCGCGTAGCGTGGCTGACGGACTTATCTGCAGCATGTTTTACACGTTCTGCCCGGCGGAAAACGGCCTCCGGAAACAGCGTCGTGGCCAGCTCGCCCGGCAGCGGCAGCGGGCACACCTCGCCCGCCGTGCTGAGGAAAGTATCCAGCGCCCCTTCCCATTCGGGCAGCGGCGCGCGCTTTTCGCGCGGGCGCAGGTAAATGCCCCGGATGCGGTTCAGTGCCTGGATGCTGACGCGACTCCTGCCGCTCAGCTGCTTCATAAACGCGGCGGCGTAGGGATGGCGGGCCAGCCGCGTCCCCCGCTGCTGCGCGTGCTCAACCGCCGCGATGGCCTGCAGGGCGGCCTGACGTTCCGGCAGCAGGGTCACCAGAGAGTGTGAATTCGGGATCATGCGGCGTGCCCTCCCATCCGAAGCGCGGCGACCAGCTCACCGGCACCGGTGAAGCCCGCCCGCGTGTACTCTGCGATTTTTTCAAGCGTGGTGCGAAGCGTTGCAGGTTCAAAATGATAGCCAGCGCTCAGCGGGACGCGTGACCGGGTGCGCGCATCCGTCAGCACCGCGCACCAAACCGGCGAATCGGCCGACGGGCTGACCAGCTCGACGGCAAGCCCGGCGGCATCGGCGAGGGTCAGCCGCAGGTGTACGGGATAGGCTCCGCCCCATTCGCCCCGCATCTCGCAGTCTGTGCGCCAGCTGTCCGGCAGCTGCAGCGCGTTCAGTACGGCACCGCTCAGGCGCTGGCGAAACGCTTCGCCCCGGTTGCGGTAGGCTTCAAAATCGCAGCCGGTGAAGGCCTGCAGGGTGTTAAGCGTGAATTTTTCTTCCTGGGTCATGATGTTCTGCTCTGTCTCGGAGTTCAGTTTCCCGGCCCGTTTAGCGGGCCGGTGCGGTGTCCGGCAGGGTCACCCCTGCCAGCCGGGCCGGGTTTATTCCGGCTTGTAGGCCATGAGGCGCACCACACGCACCCCGGTTCCCGCAAACATGCCCTCCATCGGCGCGGACCAGCTGCAGTCCCAGCCCGGCAGCAGGTTTTTGCGGTCGCTGCCTGCGGGCAGGATGGCCGCCAGTCGTCCGCCGTTCTTCACCAGCGCCGCCGCCGCGTTCATGTGCGCCACGGCGCGGCCTTCACTAAACGGCGGATTCATCACGACAACATCAAACCGCTGATCGGTCACCGGTGCCCACGCCAGAAAATCGGCTTCGATCACGTTGTGGCCTTTGGCCTCCAGTACGCGGCAGTGCAGCGGCGAAATTTCCACGCAGGTGGTCTGCGCCTTCGGCATCAGGTCGGCCAGCCCTCCCATGCCCGCGCTCGGCTCCAGGCAGGTTTCCCCCTCGCGGATGTCCGCCTCATCGAGCAGCTGCGCGGCGAGTTCGCCCGTGGTCGGGTAAAACTGGTGCGTTTTCTGCTCCGGCAGCGCGCCGGAAAGCTGGATATCTTCCAGCGCCGTGGTCGGGTCGTAATCGAATTCAAACCAGGTAAAAGCGTTAATGTTCATTTTTACGCCGCCCAGGCTCAGCAGCACTTTTTCAGCTTCCGCGCGCGCCGCCGGGTTCTCATCCGAATAGCCCTTAAAGCGGCGGTTAAAAGGGTTTGTCGTCACGGGCGGGCGCGGCTCTTCCCGGCGGTTGCGCTGCTCTGGCTCGGTGCGCTCTGTCTGGAGGTTACCGAGCACGCTCAGTACGGAAAACGGCAGGAGGTTTGTGTGCAGCTCAAAGGTTTTCGCCTTCGTGCGCGGCTTCTGGCGGTGCTCCGCCGGGATGGCAGCCGGGTGCAGGAAGGCCAGAATGTCATTCAGGCGCCAGGCCATATCCGGGTGAATTTCAAGATGAATGGTGCCTTTCAGGAAGGCTTTGACGCGCAGCGCGCCACCGTCGATGGCAACCCACTCGCCCGAACGGGCGCGCGCGATGTTCAGAATTTTGTTGGTGGTGTTCAGGCCGGTCGCGTCGCGCCCCATAAACTTCGCGATCACCTTGCGCAGGTCGTCCACGTAGCCGGTGCGGTCGTAGTTGCAGTGTCCCCACTGATCGAACATGCATTCAATAATCATGCGCTTGCTGAAGCCTTCCGGGCGGTTGGTCACGTGGCTGCGCGACAGGCTGCGGAAAATGCCGTCAACGCGCTCGGAGAAAAATTTCTGACGTGAGAAAAGCAGCTCGGTGAGCGTGGCACGCACCGCGTTCTCTTCAAAATCAGGCGCTTTCATCTCATGGATCTGATTGTTCCACTCATTGCGGCGATCGTTGGGCATGTACTCGTAAACGTCGGTCAGGCTCAGCGCCTGCTGCCAGAAATCGGCATTCAGTGACGCCAGCGCGCCGGGCAGGTCAAACAGCTTCGACACGGGCGGCACGTGGTAGCCCCGGCTGCCGTGAAGGTTGCCTCTCAGAAAGTGCCCCACGGCCTCATGATTGTCACCGCCGCGGATAGAGACCGACAGGTCATTCAGCTTCGTGCGCAGGAAGTTATAACGACCCAGCAGGCTATCAATCAGATCGGTTTCAACGGGCGCAAAAAAGGTCTCTGAAATGACTTCCCCGGCGGCGTTGATCGGGGCGCGGTCGGCGGTCGCATCAGGGATGACGTTTACGAGTGTGTTTTGCATGGCATAGCTCCTTAAATCCGGCTGAGTGGGTGCAGCAGGCGCTGCGGACCCGAAAAAGACCTTCTCTGACGCGGGTTTCTTCTTTCCGGTCTGGCCTTTCGCGGCAAAGGGCAAAGGAGCAACGACGAAGTGAGGGCATAAAGGGGCGACGACAAAAAGTTTTTGCGGCCCCTGGCGAAAAGTTTTTGGCGGCGTGCACTTCACCCCTTTCTGCCTGAACCGGCGGTGCTACGACCAGCCCTCCGCGCAAGGGCTGGCCGGAATGCAGGGAAGCGTCAGAAGGGACCTTTCAGACCGCTACGCGGGCTGGCCTTGAAGTCCCGGCGGGGGTTTGCCGGGACGGTGAAAGCGACGGCGAAGCCGGCAGCAGCCTTTGACCTCAGCCATCAGACCCTAGCCGTCAGGCACGGAGCGCGGCCCTTCGCGTTCCGGCGGAGCTTGCCGGCTTCGCCGGTTAGCGGAGTGGGGCTCGACGACCCGGCTTGCCGGGGAGCCGAAGGGGGGCAGGATTCGGATTTGGCTTTGGCTTTGGCTTTGGCTTTGGCTTTGGCTTTGGCTTTGGCTTTGGGCTGCATAAAACTAAAAAAAATCGCCATGTCTGGGCTGTTTTCGATGAAAAATGGCTTTTCCCCGCATAAAACTGCCATATTTTGTCTGCACAACTCAGAGCCATACAGGCGCGGAAGCGGGCGCCGGAGGCGCCTCCTCCCGCCGGTCGCCGAAGGCGACAGGAAGGTTTTCGGCCGGAAAGGGGCGCCGGGCTTCCCTGCCCTGCACCGGCTTATCTTTCCAGTGCCGCGATAACCGTTCTGATGGCCTCATGTTCCTCTGGCCAGAGGCGAACCGCTGTTCCCTCTCCGCCCTGTGCATCCTCAAGCCGCATATAATCGCCCGCCACGCGCAGCACCTGTGCCAGCGCGCGGGCGGACACGGTGACTTCCCGCGCCTGCGCCTCGTCCTCGCGCAGGTTTGTCAGCATGTCCCGTACCTCGTCCCGCCCGATGCCATAGCGGCGGTGGTCGCCATCCTCTGCGATGAACTCCAGCACCCTGCCCGCCTCTTTTTCTGTGATATCCATGCATTCCGCGCTGTCCATCACGTCTTCCAGCGTCCAGACCAGGACAGCCACCGGGCTTTCTTCACCGAACGACGCCATCAGGTGGGCACACACTTCTTTAACGTTACCGTGCATCATGTTTTTTCTCCTGTTAACGGGGCGGCCCGTGCCGCCCCGTGGGTTAATCAGTCCAGCGCGGCAAAAATCGCGGCGGCTTCCGGGTGGGCAAAGGCGTAGTCGGTCAGCTGGCGGTGGCGGCGGCAGTAAAGCGCGCACAGCTCCGTGTCATCGTGGCGGTCATACATCCAGCTGCGGTGGTTCAGCACCAGTGAGGTGATCACGATGCCCGCCGCCTCGCTGCTCAGGCGCACATCGCTGTAATTTTCCGGGTTAACGAAACGCCAGGTTTCCTCCGCTGCGGGCTTCATGAAGCCACCGCCGGACGGCAGTTGCGCGAAGTCCCACACGCCGCCGTCGTAGTCCGCAAGGTAACGATCGGCGTACAGGTACACGTTGTTTTCGGCGCGCATGAAATCGTCGCCGAACAGCGCGGGCAGGAAACGCAGGCGCACGTAGCCGTCAAGGACGCGCGCGGACTCAAAAGCAGGGGTGGCAGTATTCATCAGAAATCTCCGCAGTCAGGGTGGTTAACAGTTCCGGCCTGTGCCGTGACTGAATGACAGCCCGGCGAAAAGCGGAGTGTTCAGGAGCGGTGACGAGGCCGCAGCGCAAGCGAACGGAGGCGGGATTACGGACGGCGCAGACGCGAAGCATGAGCGGAGGCGCGACGGAAGTAAGCGCGCCGGAGAGAGTGCGAACGGGGGAGGAGACGAGCTTGCGCCTCTTGAACACGCAGCGGCCGGGCTAAAGTGAAGTCACGGCACCGGCCGCAGACCGCACGGTTTTTATTCCCCCGCCGCAGGCGGCATCAATGAGGCGCGCAGCAACATCCATATTGTCTTGTCCACATCCGGGGTGCATATCCGCCCCGGAACCCTGTGGATAAAACTGGCCCTGCCGTGCGCCGGCAGGGGTGCAGAGCGGTGTTCGTTTTTTAATCAGTCACGCCCTCAGGTGTTTCTGTATCACGGCCGCGCGGCGGTACAGTTCAACCAGGTCGTTATCGATCCCCTCAATCAGCAGGCCGGCCATGCGCTGCTCGCGGCTGGCGCCCTGCCAGAGGTGGCGCGCAATCATGTCGCGCAGGCGCAGATGAAATTCGTACAGCGACTCTTCCAGGTCGGCCACGTCGGCCGCCAGGGTATCGTTATCAGGGTGCATAGTGTGATCGTTCATCGTGTTCTCTCCGTTCATCAGGCCGCGCGGGCGTCGCGGTGGGCATACAGGCGGCGCAGGCCGGCCGCGTGGTACTGTTCCATCAGCTCGATACCAATCCAGCGGCGGCCGCACGCCTGGGCGGCCACGCAGGTCGAGCCGGAACCTGCAAACGGGTCCAGAACAATGGCGCCGGGCTGTGTGAAGGTCTCAATCAGCGGCCGCAGGGCGCTGACCGGCTTTTCGGTCGGGTGATGGCGGTTGCCGGTGTACTCCCACGGCATCACATCCGGCAGCGGCTTTGCCGGCAGCGCCGGGCGCCCTTTGGCCAGCACGTAGGCGCTTTCGTGCTGGTAGCCGACGAAGGCCGATTTTGAGGCGTAAGGCTTGGTGAATACGATGTGGCCCACCACGCGGAACCCGGCCGCTTTCCATGCTTGCATAAAAATGTCTATCCGGTTCCAGCCGTAGAAGCTCACCGCCAGGCTGTTGTCTTTCAGCACCCGGAACATTTCATCGCTCGCCGGCTGCACCCACTCGCTGTTCACGTCGTTGGCAATCGATCGGCCGGAACGGTCCTTAAAGCCGACGAGGTACGGCGGGTCCGTCAGAATGAAATCAATGCTCTTATCCGGAAAGCCGCCCATAACCTGTACGCTGTCGCCGTGCATGAATCGAGACATAGTGATGCTCCTGTGTATGAAGGGGGCACCGGTAGTGGTGCCGTGACCTCCACACAGACGGGCGAACAGCAGAGCAAACAGGGGCGGATGCGCAAGCCGCACGCGCCGCCGGAGCGGACTGAATGTCCCGCGCACGGCGGGGAACGGGTGAGCAGTCCGGCGACAGCTTACCTTGTTTGCGAGGCCGCCCGGCTACCGTGAGGGCACGGCACTTTACGCCCGCCGTTTTCCGGCCGCAGGACGGAAGACGGCATGAAGGCGGAGCGCAGCGACAACCTTTTTCATTCCTGCAGTGATGCCGCCGTGACCGGCGACATCAGAGGATCTGCAGCTGCATACCGGGCAGCGCTATGCCCCTCCCTTCTCCAGCAAGACAGCATCGATGGCCATCTCCAGATGCCACCAGTTAAATCCCTCGTTTGCATCATGATGGTCTTCGGCATACTCCATGGCCGCCGCAATCTCCTGCGGCGTCAGGGAGGGTTTAATGGACAGAAAATCTTCTGCCAGCCAGAAGGTGCCGCAGCACAGCTCGTCATCGCCGACTGCGGCCAGCCGCGCCCTGAATTCCCGTACGGTCATTGCTCTCATCGCTTATCCGGCGGGTCGCCCCGCCGCCTCCGGTTCAGCCGCCGTAGCTGGCCACGTTATCGATAATCCACTCCGGGCCGGTCACGTCCCGGTACCCGTCCTCATCCGCTTCCTCGCTCCATTCCAGCGTCTCACAGCGCTCATCCAGCTGAAGGCCGCCTGAGTAAGTCGCCCATCCGCAGTAGTCGCAGCCGGCTTCGGCATACCAGTGCTCAGCGGTGACGCCGTAACGGGCGGTCAGGGCGCACATTACCTCCGGCGAAGGCGGCGACCAGGGCGTATCAAAATCGGCGTTAAATACTGTTTCGCCGGAATACGACAGGTTAAGGTCGTGCGCGTGTGGCCACTTCGTGCCGCAGCGGTCGACGGTGTCCGTAAATCCGTCCGGGACGCCTTCAAGCAGGCAGCCGTTATAGCCGTTGATTTCAGCATCGAGGCGCGGCGGGATCAGCTGCAGCATGTCGAACGGCAGGGTTCTGAGGGGAAGCGCCTCTTCAAGGCAGAGTCCGTCCCATTTGTCAGTCACTGCCTGCCCGCTGATCGTCCAGTGCCAGTCACCCTTCTTTTTCTCCCACAGCGCGCTAATCGCCGTCCGCTGCTCTCCGGTCAGGGACGCCCACGTCATGCGCTGCAGGCCGCTGGCCAGCCACAATGCGTGCAGCCGTTCGCAGGTCTCCGGCGTCAGCTCCGCGCCGCTGCGCAGCAGTTCCAGCCACTGCGTAAACGCGCGGTTTTCCGGCGTATCGCTGCCCGCCGTCACGGTCAGTGCCGGATAGGGCGCATATTCCGTTGCGACCGTCGGGCGCAGCAGCCCGGCGCAGCCCGCCAGAAAAAGCTGGATCCCCTCCCCCGCAGCCCGCACGTATCCGGGCGCGCCAGCGCCCCCTTCCATCAGCGCCTTCACCTTAGATACTTCCTCTACCGGGCCTGTGACCCGCAGCCTGTTGGCACACCAGTTCGGCATGTCGACTCCTCCGTTAAGGGTTGCACGGTGCCATCTGCACCGTGCCGCCACGGAAGCCGGGCAAACAGCTGAGCAAACAGGGGCGACAACGGAAGCCGCACGCGCCGCCGGAGCGGACTGAATGTCCCGCGCACGGCGGGGAACGGGTGAGTATGTCGGCGCAGCTTCCCTTGTTGGCGAGGCCGCCCGGCTAAGGTGAAGGCACGGTGCAGTTTTGAAAGATGAAGCCCTGCAGGGGGGTGAGGCAACAGCCGGCGTCAGGCGAAGCGAAGACGCCGTTAAAAAACGGAGCGCAGCGACATCTGCCTTAATAGGAAGGAATATTTCCGCACATTAATCTCGAAAAAAAGTGCAGTTTCTGCACTTTTATAGCAGTACAATGTCCATCATTTCAGATAAAGAGAACGCTCATGACGGGATGGCAGCTGAGACTCTGGCGCAAGGGGCTGATGTGGAGCCGTGAAAGGGCCGCTACAGAGCTGGGCGTCAGCCTGCGCACTTACAAGGACTACGAAAACGCCGAAACTGTGAAGCGGGCGGTGGCCATGGCCACCGTCACCCTGTCGCTTATCAACATCATGCCGGCGCTGCAGTCCGATCAGCTGAGCAAGGATCTTCTCATGAAGATGCTCCGGGAAATGACCGGGGACGCGGCCGCAAAATAAAAACGGACGGCTTTCATACAGATGAGCGGTACATATGCGGATTACCCGCCGGTGCGGCTTGTAAGTTAAATCCGCCTCATTAATACTGTATGTATAAACAGTATTTAAGAGGAGGATTTATGCGCACAAATATGATGATTCAGCCGCGCCCGGCCGGGGGCGGTGCAGTATGAAACACGCCACCTATGCTCAGGGCCTGTCGCCGTTCTGGCCCCCAGTTAAAACGCCGCGGGTCCGCATCCCCCTTTTTGCAGAGCCGTGCGCGGCCGGCTTCCCCTCCCCCGCCGCCGACTACGTTGAAAAAGAGCTGGACCTGAACGAGCTCTGCATCCGCCGGCGCGCCTCCACGTTCTTCGTGCGCGCCAGCGGCAGCAGCATGGAGGGCCTTGGACTGTATGACGGCGACGTCATGGTGGTTGACCGGGCCGAGGAGGCGTCGCACGGGGATATCGTGATCGCCGAGGTGGAGGGTGAATTTACGGTCAAGCGGCTGCAGCTGCAGCCCCGCCTCGCGCTGCTGCCGATGAATCCGGCTTATCCGGTGATTTATCCGGAGGAACTGCAGCTGCTCGGCGTGGTCACCTGGTGGTTTAACAGCACGCGCGCGCGCCGGAGGTAACCATGCCCATGTTTGGCCTGGCAGACGTGAACTCATTTTACGCCAGCTGTGAGGCGCTGTTTCGTCCGGACCTGCGCGGTAAGCCCGTCGTGGTGCTGTCGAATAACGACGGCTGCGTGATCGCACGCAGCGCCGGCGCCAAAAAGCTCGGCATTAAAATGGGCGCGCCGTGGTTCCAGATTAAAACGCAGGACTTTGCGGAGCGCGTGCATGTCTTCAGCAGTAATTACGAGCTATATCATAGCCTTAGCACGAGAGTAATGACGGCACTGGAGCAAATGACACCCCGCGTCGAGCAGTACAGCATCGATGAGATGTTCCTCGATCTGACCGGCATCGATGGCTGCGAGGACTTTGAGCACTTTGGCCGGCGCCTGCGCGCGCACGTGCTGGCCACCACGGGTCTGACCGTGGGCGTCGGCATGGGACCGACTAAAACCCTGGCGAAATCCGCGCAGTGGGCCAGCAAGGAGTGGAAGCAGTTCCGCGGCGTGCTGGCGCTCACGCCGGGCAATCCGAAACGCACCGAAACGCTGCTGGCCAATCAGCCCGTGGAGGAGGTCTGGGGCGTGGGCCGGCGCATCGGAAAAAGGCTGAACGTCATGGGCATCACCAACGCCCTGCAGCTGGCGCGCGCGCACCCTGCCCTCATCCGCAAAGACTTTAACGTGGTGCTGGAGAGAACCGTGCGCGAACTGAACGGCGAATCCTGTATTCCGATAGAGGAACTGCCTCCGGCCAAACAGCAGATTTGCTGCTCCAGGTCCTTCGGCGAGCGCATCACCTCAAAGGTGGCCATGCAGCAGGCGCTGTGCCAGTACGCCACGCGCGCGGCAGAGAAACTTCGCGGTGAACGGCAGTTCTGCCGGCGCATCAGTGTCTTCATCCGGACGTCACCGCACGCCGTGAACGAAGTCTTCTATGGCAACACTGCCGGTGAGAAACTCCCACTGCCCACACAGGACACGCGCGACATCATTGAGGTGGCCATGCGGAGCCTGGACCGTATCTGGCTTGATGACCGGCGCTATATGAAGGCCGGCATTATGCTCGATGACTTCACCCCCAACGGGGTCAGCCAGCTCAGCCTCTTTGACGATGCGCAGCCCCGGGCCAACAGTGCTCAGCTCATGAAGGTGCTCGATGGCATTAACCAGTCCGGGCTGGGCAACGTGTGGTTTGCAGGTCAGGGAATAAGTACCGAATGGAAAATGAAGCGTGAGATGCTTTCACCTGCGTGGACTACCCGATGGGATGACATCCCTGTTGCACACGTAAGGTAAAAAAGATCTTTATCGAATATTTGTATATGCGTTTGTATATACAAATATATATGTTTTTGCATATACATTTATGACTTAGATGGTCAGACTTTTCGGTAAGGTATGTATATACATAAGCATATACATACCTGTCATAAAAAACATTCCTAAACTCGTAACAGTTAAATTTTTGTATATGCACTTGCATATACAAGTACGTCTATCACGTGTTTTCAATCAATAAGTTAGCAAGCTTCTGGAGAATTTTATCATCATCTAAATAACAGGCTGCGCGTAAAACTCTTGAACGGGTAATGTTTTTCTGAGGAAGTAATTCCTGCATTTTCTCAACTAGCATAGAAAGAGCATCATCATCCAAACCCGTAAGCCGCAGGTTCATCTGTCTGCCCGTTGTGATGTTGCGCTTCTCAGCAACTCGGGTAACCCCTTTGGTTATGCGATCACTTCTTGCCAATTTCGGCCCCCTTTATTTGCTCCAGGAGTTCTTGAGTGAAAGCTTTATAATCTCTGTAAGGACGCTCATTTCTAGCGAAGAACATTACAGGACGATGAACATCGGTCGCCTGTTTAAAAAGCTCGCTCTGACGTATTTCGGTCTTGGCTACAACATATCCGGCTTCTTCGATCAGTCCCTCAATGGATTTTTTCATCTTGGAGTGAGATTCGTTTACTTTTGTCTTTACAAGTGTATATACAAAAGGCTCATTTCTTCGCACTTCCTGAACCACCTGAAATAAATCTTTAATGCCTTTAACTGCACGCTTATCCATATCTACAGGGATGACAATTTTATCAGTGATAAGCAGGGCGTTTTCAATGCTCAAATCAATAGCAGGACGAAGGTCAATGAGGATGAAATCATAGGAATTTTTTACCTTGTTCAAACCCTCTTCAAGAATGCTTAGTCTATGGCGAAATCTTTCTGCACTTCGGGCTTCAACCGCAAGGGTTATATCGGCAGGTATGATATCTAGGTTAGCAATCGTGCCCTCACCGTCCATCGCTGAATAAATAAGCTTATTGATATCAAATTTAGGATCCGCAAACAGGTCCGTGATGGTGTAATCCTCATCACCACGTCCCAGATCATCACTAAGATTTCCCTGATGATCTAAATCAATCAGCAGAGTTTTATAGCCTGCCAAAGCTAATGAACAACCAACGGACATGCAGCTGGTTGTTTTGGCCACACCGCCTTTACTATTAGCGAAAGAGATAATGTAGGGCTTTTTCATAATCACCACCGTGTATATACAAAAGTATATGCATATTAACTTATAGATGATCGCTGTCAATGTATATACATAGGTATATGCAAAATAATGTTCATGTATATACTCATGTATATACACTAAGTTATGATTATATCAATATTTACAGCAAGTTAACCTTTAATTCCTTTCAATAAATTCACAGCATCATATCCCGGCATCTGGAACTGCACCCGGTGCCGGGCCGCCACGTCCAGCGCAAACACTCTTGTGTAAATCTCCGTCGACTTCGCGCTCTTGTGGCCGAGCAGGCTCTGCAGCGCCTTGAGCGGCGTGCCGGCGTAGAGCATGTGCATGGCGTAGCTGTGCCGGAAGGTGTGCAGGGTGACCGGCACTGAGAAACTGACCCCCTCTGACGCCGCCGCTTCAGTGGCCTCGTTCAGCCAGGTGCGCGCCGTGCGGTCGGTAATCTCCCACAGCCGCACCCGCTCCGTGCGCCCCGTCTTTTCGCTCCGGCGCTCAATGGGTATGCGCAGGGTGGCTATCATCATCTCCAGCTGCGTCACGTACTGCGCGTCGGACAGCGGTACCAGGCGGTGGGGCACGACGCCGGCGGCGCGGCGTCCGGCCCGGTGCTCCGCCTTGTCCTCCCGCTGCTTGAGCGTGGCCAGCTGCACGAACGGGTACTGCTGGCGCAGCAGGAAGTCCCCCCGCGTCAGCGCCAGCGCCTCGCTGATGCGCGCGCCGGTGTTCCACAGCGTGGTGAACAGCATTTTGCGGCGCAGGTCGAGCATGAAGTGGAGCAGGGCGCTGACCTCCGGCGCCAGCAGGTACTTTGGCAGGTCGTCAACCAGCGCGGCCATCTGGCGCAGCGCCAGCGCCGCGGGGTAGTCGATGGCCACAGGCAGCTGCTGCGCCGGAAACTGTCCCACAACCGGGAGGTTCATCGGAGACGTGATCATAGGCCGTCTCCGCAGCGCGGGTTATTCATTGTTTGTTTTCTCATTGCGTTCTTAATCTCAATTCGGGCCAGCTCCTGTCTCCGCAGAGTGGCCTCGACTGACCGTCGGTGTCTTTCATTCCGCCAGACTTTCCAGAGCACCCATTGTGCTGACCAGGGCATGGCGTCCAGTCTGGTGTCAGGAAAACCAGCCTCATTACGAAGACGGCGGGCAATGATCACTGCTTTGATGCCAAGCCGGGCATACTGATAATGGCGCTCTCTGGCGACTTCGAAATGATGAAAAGAGTTGTCCTTTCCGGGTGAAACGGCCACGGATCTGTCAGCTTCTTTCTGCAGGACAGCCAGCTCGCGGATGCTGTATATCAGCCGGTCGGGAAGGGCACGCCAGTCCCCCGTCACAGCGGCGTAATCGAGGACGGGGCGGGAGACCTGAGGGTTTTTATCGCCGGAGGTGTAATCAAATTCCTTAGTCACGCCGGCGCACCCCACCGCGAACTGCTCCAGCAGAAAGACCAGCTCGGTGCCGATAAAGTACCGCTCCCGATTCAGCTTTTCTTGTGACGCCCTCTTTTCACGGCGTGTTATGAAAATATGCGACAGCCATTGGCTGCTCAGTGCACCAACGATACCTGCTCCTGCGCTGATAACCGGCACCCAGACCGAAATCCCCTCAACCATAAACTTATACTCACCTGAAAGTGCTAAATCCCGTCCTCAATTACGGTTGTGCAGTGGTGCCAGATTTTGTAATCGCATCCACCGCTTCCCTGACCGAAAAGCTCAGCCTGTCCTTCGGTGAAAACTGCACCCAGTAGCACAGGCGTGACGTCCAGGCCTGTCCGTTCTTACGCTGTTCGTAATCCACGCTGAACGCGTAAATCACCCTGTTGCTCAGATCCCACTGCGTGACCTCACAATATCGCGTATAGAGCGCCTTAAGCTCTCCGAAAAGTTCGCCATTCTTTACCGGGCCTGAGGCTTTAAGCTCCTCACGCTGACCCATGAAATAGTCCACGGCGGCTTTTTTGGAAGCAAATGCCTTCTGACCAATTATTAACGGTACGGCACGTCCCATCCTGAACTCCTTTATGACCTGAAGGTTAGTAGTCACGGAAGTAAATATTACTTTGAGTTATTGATTGATTCATTCTGGAAGTTTTAACTTGAACGATAATACCTCACTTTATAATAAGCAGACATATAGACACTCTATTAAATTACCGCATCACCTTCTGCGCCGGATCCGCTTTTTTGCCAATATAGCACTTTCCCGGAAGCGTGGCGCGCCCGTCGCGGCGGGTCAGGCGCCGTTTTCCTGCCGGCGCTTCCCTGACGCATCCCGTATGTTGTGCTCTGAGCAGCTGATCGAGCCACTATATGTAGTATTTCGGGCGAAAAACCGCCGACGGAGAGGAATGATCCGGTTCTATCCTTTTTCGGATCTCAGGAAAGAAGAGCGAAACTTTAATGCAGTACACAGTGAATTAAACAGAAAAGTTTCATGTCAACTCAATATAAGCCTTGTGACTTACTTAATCCCTGCAGGCATAAAGTATGCCTGACGTTACATAAAAATCTTACAGGGCGTATTTACGCTTTATGGAGTGAAAACCAGCGCTAGATGTCGGCCATTTACACCCCCGGAGCGATATAGTGTCAGTCAGTCTTTGCCACAGGAACAGATAAAATCTGTTAGGAATACTCCTAACTTCAGCATTATGATGAACAGCTAAGCAACGCTTATCATTTCACACGCCGCCTGAAATATCGACAGTCTTACTGTTTGCCCGAAAAGACGGGCGCAAAGGAGAGTGCATGCCCCTGATGCTGCAGAATGAACATCCCGCGGACAGCGATCTGTTCAGAGGAGAAAGCCATAATAAAGTGGCACGGAAGATGACGGAGGTAATAAAAACATCCGACATCAATATTATTGGCTTGGAAGGAGAGTTGGGTTCAGGAAAGTCGACGATAATCCAGTTGATAAAGAAAGACCTCTCTGATGATTACACCTTTATTGAGTTTGACGCAGAGAGATATCATCACGGCAACACGAAAAAGGCGTTAATCGAGGTCATTCATCGCGGAATCCATGCGAGACAGGGCGTTGATAAAGAATCACTGAACACGCTGAAACATAAAGCACTGGGAAATATCGTCGAGTACGATAAAAAGGTCAGCAGCCGGCTGAGTTGGTGGACGGTCTCTTTTATATTATGTTGTTTGCTTGCCGTTCAGATGGTCCGGTATCTGCTTGTTGATATCAACAGTTATCTCGTGAGCGGAAAAACAACATCGTGGTGGGTGCTGGCAACAGAAATTACAGCCATTCTCTCACCCTGTGTTCTTTTGTTATCTCTGTGGGTAAAAAGCCGTACGAAAAATAAAGTGTCGCCAATCGTGGGAAACATAATCACCGTAGGCGATCTCTTCAAGCAAAACAGCGTTGACCGGATTTCAGAGACATGGCTGGTCAGCAAAGAGATTGGCACCATTGAATTAACTGACGCGCTGTCCGGCTTCACAGAAAGTCCGACAGTGCCGGCAGACGCCAGGTTTATCCTTATAATTGATAATCTTGACCGTATCAGCGCAGACAAGGTTAAAGAACTCTGGAGCGACATGGAGCTGATCGCGGGAACCACACACAGACAGTTTCGGATCATCGTGCCTTATTCTGCGCGGCACGTAGCGAAATCCCTGATGGTTGAGGGGTACAGCGGGCGGGAATTTATTGCAAAACGCATTCCCGTAACGTTTACCGTCCCACCGCTCATCACGGCTGGCTGGCAGGATGCCTTCAGGGAAATGTGGAAGCAGACCGTAGGCGAAGATAACGGGATCTGCTGCACAGAGTCCATACAGCTGCTGGAACGCTGGCGTCCTTCTGAATATCCCCGCATTACGCCGAGACTGCTCAAGAAGCTGGTCAACGACATTCACATTCTGGACATGACGGTTCCGGCCGGCGAACCGCTGCGGCACGTGCTGCTGGCGCTTTATATCCTTGTGGTGCGCTATTCTGATGAAGTACCTGTGACCCGCCTGCTTGAAATCCGGGAGCAGGACCAGAGCTCGCTTCCCGTCAGTCAGGAAGAGGACAGGATGTATGCAACCCAGGCGCAGCTCGGCAGGATATTCAGTCACGACACCCGGCGCTGGAGCGAATTTTTAATGAGCATCCACTTTCAGGCAGACAGTGAACTGGCCCGGACAGAGCTCTTTGATACTCCCCTTACTGATGCAGTTAAAAATCACGATGCGGAACCCCTCGAGAAACTGTCCGGCCTTTATGGATTCTCTCACGCATGGCAGCGCTGTGCCGGGCGGTTCACTATGCAGGACTGGATGGAAACCGTCATCAAACTGCCAGACGATGCATTAAGTAAAATCAGGGAGGAAATAACCGGTGCCGTGGCCAGACTGAACACATCGTATGCCTTGTCTGAGCGGGAAAACTTTCGTGAACCGTTCAGCAAGAGCCTCACATTTTTAAAAGAAAAGGGTTACGTAAGTACTGAAGACTTCATGATTCGTCAGAAAAATCATGTTATTACGGAGCTGAATACCCTACAAAAAAAACCGGAGAATGATGATGTGTATATTAAAAACCTTCTTCAGGAAACAAATTTCTATTCGGCACTCTTCGAAGAAAATCTTCTTGAAGAAATAGAAAATGATTTAAACGGCTATCTGTATTCCAGATTCCTGCTGGATGAAAAAGATAACCTGCCTCATCTCAGCATCAGTGCTCTTATACTGACTGAAGCTGAGCAGGAAAACATGCTCCGCCATTTGCTGGAGAGTGAATCGCACGATATCTTCCACCCCGATGTTATTCGTTTTTTCAAGCTTTCAACAAAGGCTGTTGAAAGTTTAATCCAAAACAAGGGGGACAACTTCCCTGAGAATATCACTGACAAGCTGACATCATTGCGCAGCTCAACACCCATTGAATACATTCATGACCTTCGGTATTTAATTTTCAACCCGGAATGGTATGAGACTTCAACCACAACCCCGCTGAAAAAACTGACCGTCATCAGTGAAGATTACCCGGAAGAATACGCGGCACATATGGTCGCCCACTTGGTGGCAACAAAAAGTTACTCTGAAATTCCTGAGTATGGGGAAGGTTATGAGGATGATGAAACTTACATAAAACATCTGTCTTTCTATTTCCGCTATATGAAGGATTTCAGTATAGTCATGGACTCTTTAAAAGACCCGGTTTCGTCCGCCTATGTCAGTAAGTCCCTGAAAGTAATTTTCAAAGAAAATCACCTTAACTACATCAACACAATCGACTACATCACTACTTATTATCCGGTAGTCAAGCGTGAAATTGAGGACGTGGATTATATGCGCCCGGTTATCGATCGTGACGTTAAAATGATAGGAAGAATTACGGAAGAAAACATGGGGAGCATAAGTACAGAATTCCTTGAAGACCTTTTTTCCGATAAGCGGCTGCTTAACCTGAAAGAAAAACTGTATACACTCAGTCAGGACATTTTCTCCAGTCAGGAGCAGCTTTACAGCGCCTTCAAAAGTACTGAAAACCGCAGAAGCATTATCCTCAGCCGGATGGCATCCGCAGGGAATCACGTACACATGACCACAGGTATCAGCCTTTTCGCAAACTGGTACCGCAGCCTCGGCGGCGTACAGCTGAAAAGCAGTAACAGCGTGCGGCTGATATGGTCCTTCCTGGAGGAAAAACAGCGCGCCGAAATACTCAAAGAGCTTCACGACATCCTGATGGAAGTGGATACATCAAAAGAAAAAAGGGTGAAAGTTATCCATGATTTTAAGGATGTTATTCAGTTTACCGAGCCAGAGGGAAATACCTCACGGCGGGCAATAGCAGCGCTGTTCAGCGAGTCTTTGGATGACGAAATTCTGCGCGCATGGCTGAATTCACAACACTTTAAATTCAGTGCCTGGCCGAAGGCGGAAGCTGTGACTGTAAGTCAGGTAATTAATGGTAACCAGGTGGCTTTCTCCGACGTGATAAGCCGTTCAGCGTTCATTAAAAAAAGACTTCCTGTTCTGACCGAGGAGCCCGATGAAATCTAATGCTAAAGGAAAGAAGAAATGAGACAGGAAACGACATTTCGCATCAGAGCCTTTCGTCAGGCACTTGAGCAGGTGGCTGCAGTACGTGGAGATGAATACCGAAACCTGCCCCGCTGGTGCGAGCTCAGTGGCTTTCCCCGCGGCAGCTGCGATCTGGCCAGTAACTTTCTGGCACGTTATCTGATGGAGTGGGATAAGGGGCTATATCCTTTTATTATCCACATGTGCGGGAACAATACATTCCGTGAGGAAGAAAACTCCACTGTACACAGTCATGTTATTGTCATTCTGGACGGAAATTACATCGACCTGACGCTGGATCAGTTTAAGGAATATGACTCCTATGTTCCGGCGGAGCCCATTGAGTCCGGCGGAGTAATCGGCTCATTGATCCATAAAATTCAGAAGCACGAGGGCGAAATATCCACCCGGCCTGTAAAAATCGGGGATGGACATACACTTTTCAGGCTGGTGAGTAAATCCGCTGACGAGTTGCTGGCCAAAGATCCTGAAATGCAGGCTCTGAATCGTGATATTGAAGCTTCTAGGAAAGCGTTTAGTCACCTCTTTCAGCTTTGAGCTGTGTGAGACTGACTAAATATTTTAAGGCCACCTAGGTGGCCTTTGTTTAAGTTAATCAGCAAATGGGCCTCAGGATAAACTCGCTAAATCGATAATTTATAACTTCGTTTGTGGTAAATGCGGGCCGTTCTCACAGCATTCATTCCTAATTTTCTGCTCTTCACGCATGTTGCTCCAATAGCATCTGGCTGTCCAACCAGCGATCAGGCAGTTCATCATTTTTGCCCGTGAAGCGCTCTCTTCGGGCACGATTGTCCGTCAAAGTATCCTGTCAAGAACGCTCATCTTCATCGATTTCCGATTCTGCCTTTTTCCGGATCTGCGGTGAGAGGAAGAAAATATTTACCGGCAATGGTGTACACCTTCGTTATAAAGACGTACATTTACGTACATCGCCGTACATTAATGTATTATGTACGGTTAATGAAAAACCAAGCGAGGCCATTGTGGATATAAAAGATCAGAGACTCGAAACGCGTATTACCCAGCAGGAAGTGAGTGACCTGGACGACATCATTGCCTCCGTCGACACGCCTTATAAACCAACCCGTTCCGATCTGGTGCGCTCATTTATCGCTCAGGGAATCGCACGCCATTACGGCCGCAGTGAACAGAAGCGGGTGAAGGAAAGCATGCCGCTCGGTCAGAGGCTGGGACTCTATTTCCAGATACAGCAGACTTACCTGTATCAGAATCCGGGAAACACACCGAACGTACTGGACAACGGCTCTTATAACCCACGAAGTACCATCACCGAGTCCGCGCTGGTACGTCAGGTCTACCTGCAGCGTATGCACTGGTTTTTTTCGCTGGACCGTGCAGGCCTCACGTCGGTTCATCGCAGCCTTCAGTCTCATGACGTGATTTCTCTCATGGAAGCAGAACCCTGCGGGGATGTCTGCAGCGATCTCGCCCGGGTGGTGGAGATCAGGGATCTGTTCAGCAAAATCACCCGTGTGCTTGATAAGGCCCGCGGGGAGAGTAACTACGATGATGTGAAGAAGCAGCTCGCAATCGTTGATTATCAGCAGGAGCGTAAAGGCTTTACGCTCCAGTTCAGTGGTTTTCCGGAAAGCCAGCCAAGGCTGACGCAGATGGCGGCTCTGCTGCAGTGGATCGATGAGGGTGACGGCTCCAGGCCCATCTGGGAAAAACACGGCGTGAGTAAATGGGATCTGAATGCCCAGTACGACGCCATGCTGGAAGTGTATCAGGACATCACCCGTGACAGGCGCGGGCTCGATATGAACAGCCTTATCACCATGCTGGAAGACCGCCGTCTGGATTTTCACGCGGCCTGATGCGCACCACACCGCTGTACGGGCGGGAACAGACAGCAGGCAGTGAAAACGCAAAAGGATGAGTAAAAATGTTTTATGTGGCAGAAGCGCTGATCGTTATCCTGGTGATCGTCATTTTTCTGCAGAACCGTCAGAAAAAGGTGTCGTTTCAGGCCTGTCTGCCGGTCATTGCAATACTGGCCGCGCTGCTCATCCTGCACCTGAACCACGCGGCGCTGCAGGGTGAGTACGATCGCGCGCGGGATGTCACCTTTTCTGATGCGGACCATCAGCTGACCGTCGGGGTTTACTGCACCGGTGACCGCGTCATGTACCGGGAAAAAGACTCCGTCCGGCGCGCTGACTATCCTCTGCAGGATTTCAATGAAAACGCCTGGAAAGGGACGCTCACGACCAGAATGCACTGCGATAACGGCGTTTTCCTTGATGAGAACGGAAAAGCCATCGGACGAAACCGGGTACTGAAAATCGTGACCGAAAACGTCCTGACCGGCTTCCTGCCTTTTACGGCCAGTACATCCGGTGAATCCGTAAACCACTGACCGTGCGGAAGTTGTTTAACGTTGTTCTGCCAGCAGCCGAACTGGCCGCTGCGCTGAAAAGGAATGTAACGCATGAAAAAAACGACACCGGTGCCTCACGACGCGGCCTTCAAGGCCTTCCTGACGCATCCCGACACCGCCCGTGACTTCATTGAGCTGCATCTGCCGGCAGAGCTGCGCGCCGTCTGTGACCTCAGCACCCTGAAGCTGGAATCCGGCAGCTTTGTGGAGGAAAACCTGCGCGCCTACTACAGCGACGTGCTCTACAGCCTGAAGACCGCCGCCGGCGACGGCTACATTCACGTGCTGATCGAGCACCAGTCAACGCCTGACCGGCACATGGCGTTTCGCCTGATGCGCTACGCCGTGGCCGCCATGCAGCGCCACCTCGACGCCGGGCATAAAAAGCTGCCGCTGGTCATCCCGGTGCTGTTTTACACAGGGAAGCGCAGCCCATATCCGTACTCCACCGACTGGCTGCAGGAGTTCGATGACCCGGCGCTGGCCGGCCGCCTTTACGGAGCGCCGTTCCCGCTGGTCGACGTCACGGTCATTCCGGACGAAGAGATCATGAATCACCGCAGCATGGCCGCGCTGACCCTGCTGCAGAAGCACATCCACCGGCGCGACCTGGCTGACCTGCTGGACCGGCTGGCCGCCACCCTGATGGCCGGCCACCTCACGGGACAGCAGCTGGTTTCGCTGATAAACTACCTCGTACAGGCGGGCGAAACCGACGACGCCGAAGCCTTCGTACGCAACCTGGCGCAGAGAGTGCCGCAGCATGAGGACGAACTGATGACGATTGCACAGCAACTGGAACAGAAAGGTATCGAGAAAGGGCGTCAGGAAGGCATCGAAACCGGACGCCTGGAAGGTCTGCAGATCGGAGAGCAGAAAGGGAAGCTTGAAGTGGCCCGTAACCTGCTGCGCTCCGGCATGCCCCTGCAGTCGGTTAAGGAGCTGACCGGACTGTCGGATGAAGACCTTTCCTCCCTCCGTCACTGACAGAGCACGCAGGTGGAGCATAAGGGCGAAATGATGACGATTGCACAGCAGCTGGAGCAGAAGGGACTGGAGAAAGGGCGACAGGAAGGACGTCAGGAAGGCAAAATGGAGGTCGCCCGCAACCTGCTGCAGAAAGGCATTCCGCTGGAATCAGTGAGAGAGCTGACCGGACTGTCGGATGAAGACCTCGCAAAAATTCGCCACTGACTGAAAAACAGGATAACGAAACCATGGCTAATGAGCTGACGGGATTGCTGGACGGCGGCGCGCAACTGCTGTCGTCCTGGCTGCCGGCTGGATTACGCACGGCGCTGGATGAGGGCGCTCATCTGATGACCTCGTGGTTTGAAACCAGCCAGCTGACGGGGCTGACCGGCATGATCGTGATAGCGGGGCTCTATATTACCGGGCTCGCAATGACCGGCATTATGCTGGGCTCGTTTTCTTCATCACATCGGAAGTAAAAGAGCCCCAGCCGGGGCTCGTGTCTGAATTGACCCGGACGTTAACCTCCTTCATTCCCCCTTTGGTTCTTTCTGATAAACCGGATCGGTCCCGCGCGGGTACTGCAGGGCCAGATTGCGGTAATACTGCAGCCGTTCCCTGAAGTATTCGCGCAGTTCCTCCGGCTGCTGCCTTTCAGCCTCAGACGGGATAACGGGCAGATTGAGGCGCTCTCTGTACGCCACGCCTGAGGCGGCAAGATCCACGTTAACCTTCGCCCGTTCTTCCGGGCTGCGTGCGGCTAAATTATGTGACATGTGAAATCCTCCTGACGTCAGTATACCCCGCTATCCTTACAGCTGGAGGTGACTATGTGCGGACGATTTGCGCAGTACAGCAGCCGTGATGAGTATTTTGACGCGCTCGGCCAGAAACCGGATGAAATCACGTTCGACCCTGAGCCCATCGGGCGGTATAACGTAGCACCCGGCACGAAGGTGCTGCTGCTGAATGACCGGGAGGATCAGCTGCATCTCGACCCGGTTTTCTGGGGGTACGGACCCGAATGGTGGGATAAGCAGCCGCTGATTAACGCACGTGGAGAAACGGCGGCCAGCGGGCGGATGTTTAAGCCTCTGTGGCACCACGGACGTGCCGTCGTGCCCGCAAATGGCTGGTTTGAATGGCAGAAACAGGAAAAAGGCAAACAGCCCTTTTTTATCCACCACCGGGACGATCGCCCGCTCTTTTTTGCCGCGATCGGTAAACCGCCTTACGGAGAGGATCACGGCAAAGAAGGGTTTGTCATTGTGACGGCGGCGAGCAGTCAGGGCATGGTCGAGATTCACGACCGGCGCCCGCTCGTGCTTTCCCCTGACGCCGTCCGTGAGTGGCTGAGCCCGGAGACGTCGCCCTCGCGGGCAGAAGAAATTGCCCATGACGCCGCCCTGCCGGAAAAGGCGTTTGCGTGGCATCCGGTCAGCAGAAAGGTGGGCAACATTCATAATCAGGGCAGGGAGCTGGTTGTGCCCGTCCCGGAAGGTGATGGCTGACGCGTCTGGCCTAGCGGGGGGCTTCTTCTGCTTCCTCATCCGGTTCGCCGCGCAGCTGTTCAATCGCGAAAATCAGTGAAGAGGGGCATAAGTCCTTTTTCTCAATGCAGGCGCCCAGCAGACGGATCAGCTCGGTGGCCAGCCGTTCCCGGGTTATTTCGCCGTCCTCGCTGGCGAGCTGCATGCAGCACATGCCGGCCGCAAAGCAGGCGTTGTGATAAATTTCTTTGTCGGTTTCATCTTCACTAAATATCATAAGGACTCCTGCTGACGTCGTATCTGATAATGAATGCGTATTTTCAGTGAAACGGGGGCTCAGGAAGGGGTTTCCGCGGCCTGAGAAGATTCAGTCTCAGAATAACACCGCCGCAGGCGGTGTGAGTACATTTTTTGCACAATGTACAGCTGTCGCAGGACCGGGATAAAGCTCCGCACCTGACCGGTCATCCGGGGCAGCAGATGGCCCCGGCATTCATCAGGCTATTCAGTCTCGTAAAATTTGGGCTCTCTGAGCGCTTCGCTGACTTCATCCAGCAGCTGCCTCAGGGCCATTTTTCCGGGAAGTTTCCCCATGGTTTTCCCGTCACAGGACGTGCGGGCGGCCCTGGCAGCGAAGTCCATGAAGCGCCTGTCCTCCCACAGCTGACCAATCATCATCATATTAAAGCCAATCTGCAGGCTGGCGCTGACGTCGTACTCGTCGCCGGGGCTGAAGATACTTTCCAGCTCCGCCCGCGCGTCCTCGTTCATCCGGCTGAAATCCTGATCGCGGTACCACACCACGCACTGTTTTATTCCGACACCCATCAGCTGTGCAAACTCTGCTTCTTCGTTCTCGGTCATACATCCTCAGAGGAACTCATCAAAAATCCGCAGGCAGCAGTGCATGCTGGCCACGATCACAAATAAGCATTGTAGTGCAGCCGGTCCTGGCTGGATATCTGATCTGATACCGATGCTGTTTAGTAATAAAACGCGCGGGTTTGGCGACAGTTCCTGCGGAGTTGAAAATTTTATACTCTGAAATAAATAAAAACGCCGAAGCAGTACGCTACCACGTCTTTCTGGAGCAATCCTTTAGGGGGCCTGGTTTGATAAAAATGGAAGGGATGGCGGCATCAAGCGAATTGATATATCCCGAGACAGGCAGATGCTCCGGCGCATTGATGCATTAACCAAGAGCGTGTGCGGCGACCGATCTGCATCGACGTTTTTAAGTCAGCAAACCCGTTCCGGCATTTATTGTCCGGAGAAGGTTCCCCCTTACTCTGAATCCCCTGTTTGTAAAATGACAACCGAGTCATCCGTGAATAATTTTTTCCATCTTATTATTCAGGTGAATATAAAGGCATTCGGTAGAAATTGAAAATAAATGTCTTTAATAGACCGTCACGACATCAGACCCAACCCTGAACGATAAACACTCGTAACCTGATAGAATCACAAAATTGATTTGTGACAGGATCGTTGCAGCAATCTGATGAAACTACATTCAGATGTACACATTTACGTTTTTCTTGCGTTATGAAACATAAAAAAACCTGATATCTTGATCCAGGCATCATTTTTTATAAAACCTGTTCAGATTATTGCTTTTTAAATAAAGTTAAAACTCCTGCAAATGGCTTACTGAACCATCATCTAACATCACTAAAAAACATAAAACAGATTATTAAACCAAGAAGAACAAATAAATTAGTATTTCGGTGCATTCTTGTATCTGCATGAACAATATGCGAGTCTGGTTCTCCATTAAAATGAAACAACGGTTCGCCTATCAAACCATGCAGAGGCAGTATGGAACATCTCGTTGCGAGTGTGGATATCGCGCTCAGGCTGATGAATATCATTGCTGAAAAAGGCGCAATGGGTCTTACAGAATTATCCAGAGTGAGCGGCATCAATAAATCCCGCGTCTACAGGCTTATGTGTACGCTGGAAGACAGGCATTACATCGTTAAGTCCGGAGAACCGGTTGTTTACAGGCTGGGTTATCAGGCTCTTGTGGTAGGGCGAAGCGCAAAAGAGCAGAACACTCTCGTCAGGCTCGCAGGTCCGATCCTCGACCATTTGCAGTCAATGCATGATGAAAATCTTCAGATCCGGGTCCGTGAGCATGATGAAATGGTACAAATTATGTCAAGGGCTTCAATGCAACCATTACAGGTAAGAAGCCGTGCAGGAAATCGCAGAAGGCTTGGCGAGGGCGCTTCCGGCGAAGTGCTTCTGGCATTTGCTCCACAGGCGGTGCAGGAAATCTTTATCAGAGAAAATGAAAACGGCATCGGATTTACGGATTATCTGAATAACATTCGTGAGAAAAATATTGCCATCACCAAAGGTGCTATAACGCCGGGGATATGGGCGTTTGCCGTCCCGGTTTTTGATGAAAATATGATGTGTGTTGCGTCTATGAGCCTTAGTGCGCCTGCTGAGCGAGCGATGAATAAAGAGAGGCAGTTCATAAAGTCTCTTGTGACCTGTTCATGCGAGCTCTCTGCTGAATTAGCCTGTCCGAAAGAGCACCTGGAGAGGGCGTATACGGCCCTCAATCTGGAGAGCGAAAATGACTGCTGAAATAAAAAATGCATTACAGGAAAAAAAGAATACTAATCCTTCTCTTGTTTTACTTGTTGTCTTGATTCTGGCGGTAGTACTGACGTGGATAATTGATTCCGGGGAATATCAAAGAAGTGATAAAAAAATCATTGCCGGCACATATCACGTTATTAATAAAAACCGCACGCCTGAAAATATTCTTGGTTTGTCTTCGGGAGAGCCCGATACACAATCAGCTTCGCCGGCTGGAATAATTCAGGCGCTTCGATCCATACCGGAAGGAATAATTAAACAATCCGGTTTAATCATCATGGTTCTGTTTATTGGAGGGATGTTCGGCATTCTTAACCAGACCGGAGCCATAATGAAAGGGCTTGAAAAAGTACTTTATATTACCAAAGGCAGAATTATTGTTCTTGTGCCTGCGCTCATGCTCTGCTTTTCGGCAGGGTCTACCTTCCTGGGATTAGCAAAGGAATACTTGCTGCTGGTACCCCTTGTTGTCGGGCTTTTAGCCCGGATAGGTTTACCTGCCATCTATGGCCTCGGGATAGTCGCCATCTCTGTAAAGCTTGGATACATGTCTTCAGTTACCAATCCCTACGCGCTGACCATCGCACAGCCGCTGGCAGGCGTGCCACTGTTTAGCGGTATGCCTCTGAGAATTGGCGGTTATATCATTTTTCTTATAACTGGCGTTCTGTTTATGATTATGGCGATACGCAGACACGGCTGTCTGCCATATCAGCGGGAAACAGGGGGCGAAACGACCCTGACCGGCAGACAGCGTATGCTTCTTTTGCTGCTGATATCAGGTGTAGCTGCAATGGTTTTTGGCGCGCAAAAATGGCACTGGAAAAACAATGATATTGCTGCCTGGTATCTTTTCATGAGCATTGTAATATCCGCATTCTCCGGCATGAGCGCTAACGCATGCGCTGATGCTTTTGTTGAAGGAATGAAGAAGACGCTTATTGCAGCTTTACTTATTGGACTCGCAACCGCCGTTGAAATTGTCCTCACTAAAGCTCAGGTTCTGGATACGATTATTTTTAATCTGTCTAATCTGGTGAGTAATCACGGCCCGCTGGTATCCGCATACAGTATGTTTACAACTCAGCTAATACTGGATTTTGCTATACCTTCTACCTCCGGTCAGGCGGCTGTGACCATGCCTGTCATGGCACCGCTGGGTCAGTTATCAGGAGTATCAGCCCAGAGCACCGTGCTTGCTTTTTTGCTGGGGCACGGCCTGACAAATTTAATAACACCCACATCAAGCGGACTGTTAGTGCTTCTGGCCGCGGCACAGGTAGGCTGGGCTCAGTGGGCGAAATTCATTCTTCCTCTTTTCTTTATATATGCCCTTATGGCAATCGGCATGCTCAGCTTTGCAATTTACACGGGATACTGACCGGAGAATATAATGATTACTGACGACCGTCATATGATGAACGTAATGATACCCATGCGCGATGGGATAAAATTATCAACGGATATTTATCTTCCTTCCGGCACAGGCTGCTGGCCGGTTATTATAGAGCGTACACCTTACGGAAAAAATAAATACTCACGTTCAGAATCCACTTCTGATGGAGCGAAAATCTCCAGGACGGAGATGGCGCGGTCTTTCACGGACAGAGGGTATGTTCTGGTTATTCAGGATTGCCGGGGACGATATGAATCTGAGGGTACTTTCATTAAGTATACCGGTGAAGGGGAGGACGGGTTCGACACACTTTCATGGCTGGCCAGCCAGCCGTGGTGCAACGGAAAGATAGGCAGCATGGGACTGTCCTACGCCGCGCATACTCAGCTGGCAATGGCCTGCCTTAAGCCTCCTGCACTGTGCGCTATGGTTCTTGATTCCGGCGGTTTCAGTAACGCGTGGGAATGTGGAATACGCCAGGGAGGTGCATTTGAAATGAAACAGGTCACCTGGGCATACAGACAGGCGAAGGAAAGCCCCCGCGCCAAAGGGGACCAGCGGATCCGCGATGCACTTGACAATGAAAATATTACAGACTGGTTCAGACGATTTCCCTGGTTTCCGGGGCATTCACCTCTTCGGCATGTGCCGGAATATGAGAGCTACCTGTTTGAACAATGGAATAACTGCGATTTTGATGAATACTGGAAGCGCAACGGTATCTGGGCACAGGGCTGTTATGACGATCTGCCGGATATTCCGGTTTTATTTATGTCGAGCTGGTATGACAATTATGTCAGTTCTACGCTAAACAATTTCCGGGCCTTCGGTAAAGGTAGCCACAGGCACAGGCTGATTATGGGGCCGTGGTTACATGGCGACAGAAACCAAAGCTTCAGCGGTGATGTGGATTTCGGAGAACAGGCCTGCTTCGACGGAAATATTGAAACCACCTGGCTTGAATGCAGACTCAAATGGTTTGATAAAACCATCCGGCATTCCGAAAACGACAAAATAATCCCGGATGTTTCTGTGTTTTGTATGGGCGGCGGGACCGGAAAAAAAAATCATCAGGGCCGACTCGACCATGGAGGAAAATGGCTTCACAGTGATAAATGGCCCCTGCAGGGCACAACTCAGAAAACATTCTGGCTTGATGCGGGAGGAAAACTTGCCTCAGAAAAACCCGCCGCGCAGAACTGCATAAATTACCTCTCCGACCCCCGCAATCCAGTGCCCACTATAGGTGGATCGCTGACCTCAGGATTACCCGTGTTCAGGGGAGGGGCATTTGATCAGAGAGAATATCCGGAATTTTTTGGCACCCGGGGAGATGGCTTACCCCTCAGCGCCCGCGCAGACGTGCTGGCTTTTCAGACAGCCGTACTTGAGCAGGATCTTCTCGTTGCGGGAGAAATCGCCGTTACGCTATGGGTAAGCAGTGATGCGCCTGATACCGATTTTACCGCCAAGCTTATTGACGTCTATCCTCCGAATGAAGATTATCCTCAGGGATATGCAATGAATATTACTGACGGCATAATCAGATGTAGATACAGAAACGGTGGAGAGCCAGCCGGGGACATTACCGGCGACAGGCAGATTGAGTTGGTTATCACACCTTTTGCGACATGCAACCTGTTCAGGGCTGGACATCGTCTCCGACTCGATATCGCGAGCAGTAACTTCCCCCACTTCGATTGCAATCCAAATACGGGCGTTAAACCCTGCGATGGACGAGTAACCCGGATTGCCCGCAACACCGTCTGGTTCGGAAATCATACCCCCTCACATCTATCCTTGTTAGTGCTGGAAGCCACCTGAGAGCGTTTTAAATAGTTACTGATTTGTTCAGGAGAATGAATTTAAACTTGTAAGCTGGACATTATGCGTCAGCAGAACAAGTGGCTCCGTTCCTGTAGCCACTTGTTCTGCTGACGAAGAGGCCTTTAAATGGCCTCGTTCTGGGGGACTTAATATCTGTGTGAGGCTGCCGGCGCAGAGAATTAAAATTGCTATATCGCTTATTTTCCTTCACCAAGGTTACCCTGCCCTGAAGTGCAGAATTCTTTTAGATAAAAATAAGCCAGCAATATTTTCGCTTCATCCTCAATGCCATTAACGTCCACATTTATTCTTTTTTGTAAAAGCTTACATGTGTTTTCAAAATCCTCCCCGCGATGACAGGATAGCATCCGTACTGAACTTATTAACTGCTCTTTTTTTTCCGACGGACTATAACCACTGCTTAAAATAACTTTCGTTATGTTCGCATGACTCATCTTCACTTTCCTCATTGCAGAGTAAAAGAAAGGGATAGCATCCTTTTAAACTGCATTCAACTTCGTTTATTGAAAAGCAATAAACAGAGAGTTCATGTCTGGCGTATCAGTACACTGCTTATGAGAAATACACACAATGGAGTTCCTATGACAGAGATAAACGCATCGGCATCCGGTCAGTTCACGCTGGGTGATATCACGATAAATCGACTGGGCTATGGCGCAATGCGCATTGTCGGGGACGGCATCTGGGGAGCGCCGGCAGATAAAAAATCCTGCCTTGAAACACTGCGCCGCTTACCGGAAATAGGGGTTAACTTCATCGATACGGCTGACAGCTACGGTCCTGATATCAGTGAAGAACTCATCCGGGAAGCGCTACATCCTTACGACAACCTGTTGATTGCCACCAAGGGCGGATTTACCCGTCACGGTCCGAATGTCTGGAAACCGGTTGGCCGGCCTGAGTATCTTCGCCAGACCGTTCTGATGAGCCTCCGCAAACTCGGAGTTGAACAGATTGGCCTTTGGCAGCTGCATCGTGTTGACCCTCTTGTTCCCGCTGATGAACAGTTTGGTGTTATAGCAGAAATGCAGAAGGAGGGGCTGATCAGGCACGCCGGCCTGAGTGAAGTCAGTATTGAACAGATTCAGTGTGCACAACGCCACTTCCCGGTAGTGTCAGTTCAGAACATGTTTAATCTCGTTACCCGCACACATGAAGACGTGCTCGATTATTGTACGGAAAACAATATCGGATTTATTCCATGGTTCCCGTTGGGAGCAGGGGATCTCGCCAAGTCAGGGTCGTTACTCGACACGCTCTCCAGAGAGAAGGGTTACAGTCCGAGCCAGATCGCCCTTGCGTGGGTCCTGAAACGAAGCCCGGTCCTGCTGCCTATTCCGGGCACAAGCAAAATCCGCCATCTCGAAGAGAACGTGGCGGCGGCCAGTGTTCACCTTACGGACGAAGAGTTTCGCCTGCTGGACCAGCTGGGACGCGAGGCGCCAGAAACGCCAGGACCAGGGGCCTGATGAGGCCGGGTCATCCGGGGGAAACGACGCCCGGATGGTACATCCCTGCACAGCCGGTTAAAGGCTGTGCTAATAAGGAGGAACGAATATGTACACGCTGTATTACTGGCCAGGCTATTGCTCGCTGGCGGCGCACATAGTACTGAACTGGACGGGAGCGGATTATGTTCTTGTAAAAACAGATGAAAAAACCCGCCGTTCGCAGAGTTTTCTGATGATGAACCCATCCGGTACCGTTCCGGTGCTGAAAGCAGACTTTCCCGGAAAAAAATGGACGCTGAGTCAGAACATTGCCATTCTGTTCTGCCTGGCACAGGAGTTTCCGGAGGCCGGACTGCTGGGAGACCCTTCTTCACGGGGAGAGATCAGCGTCCTGCGCTGGCTGGGCTACATTAATTCCGATGTGCATAAGACGTTCACTCCGCTGCTCCACCCTGAACGGATACCCGGGACCGCCGACGTGAAAGCGGAGGTGAAAAGCAAAGCGCTGCAGACGCTCGTTCATCATCTCGGCATACTGAACGATGCGATGGGTAAAAACCGCTGGCTTGTGAATAACAGGCGCTCCGTGGCTGACCCTTATCTTCTGGTCATTCTGCGCTGGTCTAAAATGCTCGACGTAAAACTGACAGATTATCCTTCGCTGGACCGCTTTTATAAGCACATGGGCAGGGATGATAGCGTGACTGCGGCGCTCAGGCAGGAATCAACTGAGCTGTAATCGCGTCAAACTCCCCCGCATGGCACTTCCGGTTTATCGGGAGGCGCCATGTTCTCACTTTAAAAAGCATATTCAGTCCTGTCGCTGCATAATGTGTAGACGCCGGTGAGACGTGTTCAGGATAAATATCGGGGTCCTTCAGCGCGCAAGAAATCCTGAACGCCCTCACTGCTGATAAAAAACCGCCCTTATCCGGAGCCGACGCCGTCCTCCCGGCGCGGGTACCGGCACAGACCGGCGAATGAATCGGACCCGGCTGACACCCTCTTCACAAGCGCCCCCTTTGCGCATGTTCATTTAAGCAAACCCGGTAAAAGGCATGAGTTTTTAAACGATCCGCACTGACTGGCATTATTCTCTGCCGGGTAAGCATCCTGACAGTAGAGGGGTAAATGTCCTCAGCGCTTTTCTGTTTTTACAGGCGGTTCTTTTTGCTCACAGCCGATCCTGTCCGCAGCCAGGCAGTAATGTAGTGCATCCTCCACAAACGTACCCGGCACGGAGTGTCCCGCCTGATGGAAACGGAAAATAAGGTTGTTGTTATTCACCTCTAGCTCACGCGCCATGCGCTGCGTCATGCAGTAGGGTAAGACTCTGTCATTATCTGCATGACTGATAAAGATATTTTTCCCCGTAACGTTTCCCAGATAAAATCCCGGTGACCAGGCAACGATGTGGGTAACCTCAGCACAGCGCCCTCCCAGGCTGAGCGCATAGGATGCGCCATCGGAAAAGCCTGCCATCACAATATGTTTGTCATCTATCGTGTACCGATTCTTCAGCCACGCCAGCTGCCGGACAACAGCGTCTGCATCCTCACCCCATCCGCCGCGCAGCAGATCCCATGAATCCGCACCGGAGCGGGGAGCAAAAAGAATGAACCGGAACGTCTCCGACAGGTTATGCAGCTGAGCCAGTGCACCTCCATCTTCGCCGCCCGCTCCGTGGAAGAAGATAACTAAGGGAGCTGGCGCGCTGCTTTTGAGTGAAGGAAGCGATAAGGATGCTGAATAATCCGACAGCGTCAGCGTGTATCGCTTAACGGCGGTCGTGTCGGGTTCATGCATGGACGGGAACAGATTGCTGCTGATTTCATCAGATTCATTCATTATGATTCTCTGAAGACAATGAAAAAAGCCAGGATGTTATTCCCGGCTTTTTCTGAGGGTATCGGAGCTGACTGACCGGCAGACACTACACGTCCTTCCCTGGAAGACACAGCGCCGGTTCAGTCACGCAGACATCAGCTGGTTTTTTTTACCAGGCCCATCTGCAGAAGTGCGTCAATAGCACCTTCCTGACCCACTTCGGATTTCACCTTACCGTTTTCAATTTCGATAATGGTGGTGCCGGTGAAACGAATGACCTTACCGGAATTGGCCGGCAGAGGTCCACCGAATGGCGACTCAGTGAAGGCTTTACCGGTATGCGTACCGCCGCCGTCCCAGGTGGCAACCACTTTATTACCTTCTTCGATCAGCTCACCGGTTGCCCAGAAGTTCAGATCCTGGAAAGATTCACGGAAGTCAGTCAGCATGGCGATGACCGCTTCCGGACCGCGGAATTCACCGTGCATTGGATAGTGGAAGAAAATATCATCCGCCGCCAGTTCGCGAATAACTTCCGGGTTATAGTTTGCACCCCAGACTGAATCAAACCATTTGGCGACCAGTTCTTTATTTTTACTCATAATCCCTACTCCTGTTATCTTTAGTCATGCGGCTGTCGTTCACCGCGAGGTTAAAGATACCGACTTCGTCTTTATGAAAACCTCTGTTTCTTGCTAACTGAATATATTTTTCGTGAGTTTATGGCAAAGGAAAAAAATAAAAAAAATCAGGTTTTACTTTCCTGAAAATGACGCGACGATAACTGGCGGTTATTCAGGACGGGTCTGCGACGCTTTCCATTCCCGATATTTTTCTTTCATGCAGGTTCCGCAGGGACGATAGCCGGCGGCGATCGCCGTCATTTCATCCGCAAAGAAAACGCGGTGTTTGACATAGTGGCCCTTTGCCAGCGCTCTGAGCGCAGCCGGACAGTCCATGCGCCCGTAAATCTTATTCCTGCGATGGCCACCAAGCCGCCCCGGAGTTCGGCTTTCATAAGGTTTACCGTCGCTCCCCAGCAGGGTCCATGATGTTTTCATCGTCACTCCAGTTGTTATCAAGTATGGACAGGGCGTACCGGCACACCGCGCGCCAGTGCGGATCACCCGTAAAGTCAAAGGATGACAGGCAGGCTTTCAGATTGTCGTCACTGACCGTAATGCCCTTCAGATGACAGCGAATGACCATTTCGCCCAGCATGGCGGCAACATCGCTGACGAACGCTCTTTCATGACCGGATGTCATATTCATTCCTCAGTGCGTCCTGACTCGCCTGAACGTCAGGTTAAAGCGAACGCATTCTGTCGACGGCCAGGGTGGGATCCCGCCCTTCAGCGGCAGAACGCCGTGGTAGTTAAGGCGGGAGGGGCCTCCCCAGACCATCACATCGCCCTGTGTGAGAATATATCGGGCGCATGCCTGTTCCCGGCTCAGCCCGCCGAACAGGAAGACGGCCGGCAGTCCCAGCGACACGGAAACGATGGGTTGAGACATATCGCGTTCGTTTTTGTCCTGATGCAGGGTCAGCCTTGCGCCCGGGGAATATCGGTTGATCAGACAGGCGTCGGGGCTGAACGACGGATATCCCGCCGCCGCGGCTGCCATTTCTGCCAGCTGACGGAACTCGCCGGGCATGGATGGCCAGCTCCGCCCTGTGTCAGGATCGGTTGCCGTATACCGGTACCCGAATTCGTCGCTCATCCAGCCCAGATCTCCGCAGCTGGTCATACTGACTGACATAACGTGTCCGCCAGGGGTGCGGAGCTGTCTGAATGGTGCCATGCTGGCTATAGTGCTTATGCTTCCAAGCAGCCGTGCTGTGTCGTCACCGGCGAATCCCCGCAGAATAGTGGCGCCCGGCGCGACCTTTTCTTCCCACTGTCGCACCATGCTGTCATCATCTGAAAAGAGATCCTCTATCATAAGGGGATCACTGAGCGTCGTGGAAAATCACGCCCAGCGTATGGCGCTGGCCGCTGCGTATTTTGCTGACGCCGTGTCGCATATTGACGCGATAAATGCCTTTAGTGCCCTGTACCGGTCGGTGATGAACGGCGAAAATTACCGCATCTCCCTTACCAAGGCGCACCACTTCGGGCCGCGTCTGCATCCGCGGACGCTGCTCGGTCATGACAAATTCACCGCCGGTAAAATCAACGTCCGGTTCAGAAAGCAGAAAGGCCACCTGCAGCGGGAAAACCAGATCGCCGTATAGATCCTGATGAAGGCAATTGTAATCCCCCTGCGCATACTGTAACAGTAACGGCGTCGGTCGGGTCTGACCTGCGGCGTGACACTTTTCAAGATAAGCCTGATGAGTTGGCGGATAATGTACATCAATATTCATCAGGGTGTTCCACCGGTTGGCAATGTCTGCCAGTCCCGGATACAGCTCTGTGCGCAGCGTCGTAACAGGGTCCGGTAGCGGATAGCTGAAATATTTGTATTCCCCTTTTCCGAATCCGTGCCTTGCGAGATGGATATGCGTACGGAAGCGATCGCCGTCCGGGTACAGTGCGGCGAGGCCGTCACAGAGTTCCGGAGTGAGCAGCTGCGGCAGACGAGCACACCCAAACGCAGAAAGCTCTTCGCTGACGGAGTCCCAGTTAATTTTGCCTAGCCGATCCTGCAGCAACGTTGTTGCCGGCCCTTGTGCTGTATTACTCATGATACTTTTGCCTCTTTATTCAGAAGGGCACGCTTACGCTCCACGCCCCAGCGGTATCCCGACAGGGCACCGTCATTTTTCACGACGCGGTGGCAGGGGATCGCCACCGCCAGCATGTTAGCCGCGCAGGCGCCGGCTACGGCCCGGACAGCTCTGGGTGATCCTATCCGCAGCGCAATATCGGAATAACTGACCGTTGCGCCAACGGGAATATCGCGCAGAGCCTGCCAGACGCGCTGCTGAAATGCCGTTCCCCGGATATCCAGCGGTAAATCCAGTCCGAGTTCCGGTGCCTCAACGAATCCTACGACCCGCGCAACGAGTTTCTCAAAATCAGCATCTCCTCCCACCAGATCGGCCTGCGGGAATTTATCCTGCAGATCCTTCAGCAGGGCGTCCGGGTCCTCGCCAAGCAGAATGGCGCAGATCCCCTTGTCGCTCTGCGCCACCAGAATGTCACCCAGTGAACAGATGCCCAGTGCAAAATAGATGGTTGTGCCCTTCCCCCCCGCCCGCCACGTTTTGGGCGTCATTCCCAGCATTGCCGATGAATTTTCATAAAAGCGGCTGTTCGAGTTAAAACCGGCATCGAATATGGCGTCCGTCACGCTGACATTGTCGTTCAGGGCCTCGCGCAGTCGCTGATTACGGTGTGCGCTGGCATACGCTTTTGGCGTCAGTCCGGTTATTGACTTAAACAGCCGGTGGAAATGAAACGTACTCATGCCCACGTGAACGGCGATATCGGCCAGCGCTGCCTCTCCCTCGCACGCTTCAATATACCGGCAGGCTTCCGCAATCCTGGCAGAGTGATCGGTTTCCAGTTCCGGTTGTCCCCGACGCAGGCGTTTACTCGGGCGGTACCCCTGTGCCTCCGCGGCTTCCGGCGTGTCGAAGAATTCAATGTTTTCGCGTTTCGGCAGGCGCGCCGCGCCGGAAGGCTGGCAGTAAACGCCGGTCGTGCGTACGCCATACACAAAATGACCGTTAGCGTCTTTATTACGCTCAACAATAGCCTGCCAGCGCGCATCATCCGTTGCCCACTGTGATACTTTGTTCATATGTATACCTGTTATCCGAGACCCGGTCATAGCCACCGGCTGACCGGATCTGCCCCGCATCAGGCCGCTGAATGCTTCACAAAAAAGTCACGCAGGGCCTGGTTAAACGCGGCGGGTTGTTCCTCCGGGAAAAGCATTCGCTCACCCGGCAGTTCAATACACTCCCGCGTACCCGGCAGCGTCTTCGCAAGCCAGCTGGCCCACTGTGCGGGGAAGAAGGGATCATCGGTTCCCCACACAATCAGAGCCGGTGCGGCAACCTGCTGCAGTGCTTTTTCGATGCGAACGGTCTGCTGATTGTCAAACGCCAGTACAAATCGTTTGAGATTTTCTACCGTGTTTTCGCTCCGAAGCAGTGGCCCGATATAGGCCTGTACCGTTTCGTCAGACACGTTCTCAGGCCGGGCATAGGCAAGCCCGAAACCGGTCTCTGCGCGGTAGTTATCAGGATGTTCAACCATGCCGCGAAGCGTGTCTCTGAGCCCTCCGGCTTTAACCATGTCGAGAAAACCGGAGAACGACTGCGGTGGCCAGTTGTCATGGACGTCACCGTTGGTCAGTACAAGACTTCGGACGCGGGACGGATAACGCACGGCGAATATCTGTGCTATCCCGACACCACTGTCGCTGGCAACCAGATCGACGGCGTCAATATCAAGGCTGTCGAGAAAAGCATCCAGCATGTCAGCCTGTGCTTCAAAAGAGACGTTCTGCGAAACTGGCGTTTCCGTATGTCCATGGGCCATCAGGTCCACCGCAATACAGCGCCGGATATCACTGAGAGCCGCCAGCTGATGACGCCACAGATAACCATTAACCATCAGCCCGTGAACGAAAAGGGCCACGGGGCCGTTCCCCTGTTCGGCATAGCTGATGGTACCTTCTGGGACCGTTACCGTACGGCGGAGTGCATCAAATTCTGTATGCGTCATAATTCACCTCTGTTATCAGGCTGGCCTGACGGCCGGCGATGTCATTACTGTCAGGCTGCTATTGTGGTGAAATGCTCACCGCAGGACACTCCGTCTTTTGCTTTTTAATTTTTTCAGGCCAGCCGGGTTACGCCATAAGGACCGAAAATATAAATACGTCCGTCGGTAAAGTGCAGTTGCGGGCAGTTGCCATGACAGACCCATTCAGCCAGTCCCGCGTCAGTGTACGTCTTCATTGCGTCCATTGCGGTCTGCCGCTCCTGGCCGAGAGGAGCCGTCATCTGATATACAGCCGGCCTGTCAGGGCTGGCTGCGCACCCGGCGTGGCGGGCTCCATTAGTATTGCTCATTATGCTTCCTGTTGTTCCTGACCCGCGCCTCAGTGTGCGCGGCGAAATGTCAGGTTGATACGTTGACTCCCCATCCGTTCGTGGTGACCTTTTTTAAGCGTCCGGATGCCGTGGTAGAACATCCGCGAAGGCCCCCCCCATACCACTACGTCCCCATGCTCAAGAAGATAGGGAGTAACGGGAGCGCTGCGTGTTCGCCCGCCGAAATCGAACGTGGCAGGCAGCCCCAGCGAAAACGAGACGATGGGATGAGTAAAGTTCTTTTCGTCTTTGTCCTGATGCAAAGACAATCTGGCACCCGGTATATAACGGTTGATCAGACACGCATCGGAACAGAAGTCGTGATAGCCCGCGACAGCGGCGGCCTGCCGGGCCAGCTGGCTGTAAAGGGCGGGCATTTCAGGCCAGGCATGCCCCGTCTCAGGATCGGTCTCAGAATAACGGTATCCCCGTTCATCGGTTACCCAGCCGCGCGGCCCGCAGTTGGTCATGGCTACTGACATGCGATACCCGCCAGGCGTGACCATGTGCCTGAATGCGGACAGGTCAGTAATACGTTCAAGATTGCGCAGGAGTTCCTGCTCATGTTTAAGCAGGAATCCTTTGAGAATCACTGCGCCTTCGCTCATCTGGATGAGCTCGTTACCGGAAGAAGATAGCTGTGTCATAGAGGTCTCAGGTCTGGGCGTCATGAAATATGATCCCGGCCGTATGGCGGGTTCCCCTGTGAAGCCGGCTTACGCCATGTCGCATAGCCACTCTGGCATAGCCCCTTGCGCTTTTTACCGGTCGCTGATTGACAGCAAAAACAACGGCATCTCCCTGCCTCAGGGGCACAACCTCAGCCCGGGACGCCATCTGGCTGCGCTGTTCGGTAAGCATAAATTCGCCGCCTTCAAAATCCCGCCCGGGTTCGGAAAGCAGGATCACGACCTGCAGCGGGAAAACGTGTTCACCATAAAGATCCTGATGCAGACAACAATGATCTCCGTTGTGATATTCAAGCAGCAGCGGGGTCGCCTTCTGCTGTCCGGCATCCCGGCATCGAGACAAAAACTCGGCGTGATCGCGCGGGTAGCGTATTGTCAGACCGAGTTTTTCCTGCCACGTATTAGCGATGTCGGCGAGGCCCGGATAAAGTTGCGTACGCAGCGTTTGCGTCAGGTCCGGCAGCGGATAACGAAAATACTGATACTCGCCCCGTCCGAATCCGTGCCGGGCCATAACCACGCGTTTGCGAAAGCGGTCGCCTTCGCTGTAAAGGGCGGCCATGGCTGAGCATTCTTCACGAGTCAGGATGCCGGGGAAAACAGCGCTCCCCTGGGCATCCAGTTCCCGTCTGATAAATGTCCAGTCCACAGCTTCACAGCGTGACGGCACATCACCTGCCGCAGATAACGGAAATGCCGGATTCATAGCACGATCTCCGAACTGAGCAACTGACGTTTACGTCCGATACCCCAGCGGTATCCAGAAAGCGAACCATCTTTACGGATAACCCTGTGACAGGGGATTGCTACGGCGATAACGTTCGCAGCACAGGCGCCGGCCACGGCCCGCACTGCGCCCTTATCACCCAGTTCTCCCGCTATCTGCTGGTATGTCCGTGTTTCACCCGCCGGAACAGCCCTCAGCGCCTTCCAGACGCGCTGCTGAAAGGGAGTACCGCGCACATCCAGTTTGAAACGCCGGGAGGAATCCGGGTGACTGATGTATGCCGCCACGTCCTGCGACAGGCTGCTCAGCGCGTGATTCTCTTCTGTCAGCTGCGCCCGGGGAAAAGTCTGCTTCAGCTCAGACAGCAGTGATTCCGTTTCGTCAGCCATAAAAATGGCGCACACGCCTTTCTCACTGGTGGCCACAAGGAAATAGCCCAGTACAGACTGTGCGATGGCATAGCGAATTTTTTCGATTGAAGTGTTCATATTCACTGTCTCCATATTAAGGGAACACAGTATGGCCTCTGCGCCTTCAGCGAACTCTCCGGCTCTTGCTTTCTGATTTTTTATATCTGCCGTTTTCGTTTTATGAGCTTCCGGCAGTTCTTTTTCGTTCAGATAAAACAAAAAATCACTCACGGTCGGTGCAGTCCGCGTCGCATATACGATGGTGCTGAATGCTGCTGAAGAATAGAAAGCAAATAACGGGATGAAAAACTATGGGGTGCGGGTAAGCTGCGGCACTTTTAGTAAAATGAGATATAACGATGTCTGAAATCTGTGAAGCTTCTTACGAACGGGCCTCTCTCTGGCTGTCAAAGCAACCCGAATGGGCATCCCTTATTACACGCGTTGGTCCATGTGGTCATCAGGCTAAGCCGGAAAGAGAGCCCTATGAAGCTCTGATACGCGCTATAGCCTACCAGCAACTGACTGCCAGAGCGGGCGATGCCATTCTCGCCAGGCTGCGCGCGGCGTTTATGACTGAGGCTTCCGCATTTCCTTCACCAGCTCAGCTTGAGAATGCCAGCCCGGAACTCCTGCGTCAGTGCGGTTTTTCTACCCGAAAAGTCGCGACTCTCCAGGCTATAGCGCAGGGGGCGCGGACCGGTCTCGTTCCGGGAAGAAAAGAAGCGGTCATGCTCAGTGATGAGGAGCTTGTCGCCCGGCTGACATCGCTGAAAGGGATCGGGCGATGGACGGTCGAAATGCTGCTTATCTATACGCTTGAGCGCATGGATATCATGCCGCTTGATGACTTCGGTATCGCAGAGGGGCTGCATTTTCTTTATGCGCCTGAAGGTGTGTTGTCCAGGAGGGAACTCCGGATACTCAGTGAAAAATGCGCGCCTTACCGGACTGTGGCGTCCTGGTATCTTTGGCGTATACCGCAGCTGCCTGGCTATCGCGAATTCAAAGCCTCCAGACCAGGACGTTAAGCAATAAACCTGCGCAGAAGGCTGCTCGCGATCTGCATTCACTTCACTTCACTTATATAACCTGGAGGGATTTCCCCGCCTGATTTTTTGTCTGAATTTTACTGGCTGGTAATCGCTGATTAATATTCCATTGAGATGATCTGTCTCATGCATTATCGCTCTGGCCAGCCAGCCATCAGCTTCACCCTCAATATGATTGCCATAAACATCACGGGCACACCAGGTTATGCTGACCGGCCTTGAGACCGGACACCACACAGCATTCATCGAAAGGCAACCTTCGTTTTCGGTAGAACGCTGACGACTGACGGACTTAAGGACGGGATTAATTAAAACCATCGCACCGGAACGTTTCCCTTCAGCCATGATGGCAATCACCCTGAGCGATACCCCCAGCTGAGGAGCAGACAGGCCAATGCCGTCATGATGATACATAGTATCTTTAAGGTCATCTGTCAGAAGAACGAGCTGTTCATCGAAAATTTCAACCGGCTTAGCCCGCTTGCGTAATACAGGATCCGGAAACTGTCGGATATTTTTTACGGCCATTTTTGTTCTTTCCTCACGACGTACAGTTGAATGTAAAGATGGCAGGGAGGGTCAGTTATGGATATCGGCTTCTTGCTTTTTATATAAAAAAACAAAAAGCAAGAAGCCGAGTGAGTTTTATTAATGAATAGAGAAAATAAGATTACAACAGCAAAGGAGATACGAAATGCCTGTGAAAATACAATATTCTTCTGGTGACAGTTCACTCGGCGAGTTTTTTTTCGCCGTGTCAGAATCAGGTCTGGTCATGCTTGAGCCAGGCGTTTCCATAAACAACGGATTAGCCCGCCTGCAGATAAAATATCCGGAAGGCTGTTTTACACGCAGCGATGCAGAGCTCAGAGAAGTCGCACAAGCACTGGCGGACGTCATGGATATGCCCGGCGCAACGTTCTCTTACCCGCTGGCACCTTCCGGCAGCGAATTTGAGATGAAAGTCTGGGCACTGCTGAGAGAGATCCCGGCAGGGAGGCGGATAAGTTACGGTGAACTGGCAAAGCAGATGGGGCAACCACGTGAAGCACAAAAGATCGCCCAGGCATGCGCAGCGAATACAATTGCCGTTCTTATTCCCTGCCATCGGGTCGTAAAAAAAGACGGTTCTCTCTCGGGTTTCCGCTGGGGATACTGGCGTAAAAAGTTGCTGCTTGAAAGAGAGTGTTCTACGTCAGCAATGTCCGCTGATTTGAACGAGCCACTGCGTCCTCTGGGAGAAGCACAATGATAACCGGAAATAACGTATTGCCTGTTCAGGAGGTTGTATCCGCAGTGGACGGCACGCTGTGTCTGAATGACGGCGCCACTGATTGTCGGGCGGCATGGTTTGTTGCGGCAGTGAGTCGTTTAGCGTCTGATGAACGAAAACGGCTTCGGCTGCCTGAGGAACTGAACGCTGACCAGGTGTATGCGCAACAGTCCGATAGTTTTGACCGTCAGGTAAGAAATGTCATTACCTTGTTTGATCTGACCTGTTTCTTTGATTTTAACCGCCCGGGTCAGCAGCATCAGACGATTGCCCCGGCTGCGTTCGACTACGAGGCGGGATTGGTCAAGCCAGAAGAGATGAAAAAATGGCGCGCCGGATACAGAAAACGGTCGCAGATTCAGCAAATCATGATAGCCACACTTATCTGGCTGTATCAGGGGAAAATAAAGGATACAACATGGTTGCGCCGGGTACCCTGCACGTGGTCACTGGGAGATGTTCTGAAAACGCTTCATGATAAAAGAATGTTATCTGTATGGATGAATTTAATCAAATCTTATAACGGATGGTAACGGAGCAGTTATATTAAATAATGTTCAGGAATACACCCACTTCCAATAAAAAGCATGAATAAATGTTTGTTATTGATATTTTAAGTTATTTTTAAATAATTAGAGCATTGCATCAATCAATTCACTATGTGATTGGCTAATTATCATGTTTTTATTAGTTATCTGTAACGATGATAACAAACCAAACCAGAATATGTTGAAAAACGCAATGAGCAATATTTCTCCGGCCAGATTATTATGACGTGCCTGATTTTGGCTGTGAGTTCGACCGATGGATGCACCATACTTATTAAGCCACTATGCGGGTGATTCATAGTCTCGCCTTCTTCCCGGCCTTTCATATCGCTTCCTGACTACACTGTTAAGTCTTTTCTGGCTGTAAACCGATAAGTCAGGGCCTGCTTCCTGTAATTTAATTTAGAGTGAAATCAGAAATTTTCAGCATCTGCCACACAGCAATCCTAGTTCAGCTTTAAATCCCCCGCCTGAGCTTTTGAGGCGGGCGAGCAGTGCGCAGCCTGCCCCTGAATGCCGCGTGAGCGGCATGGAGGCGCCAGAAATCGTTAAGGACGGCTCTTATGCCATCGGGCGCCGTGAGCCCGGCAGAGCCGGTTACAGGCTTAAATATGGCGAAAGCCGAACCCCTCCCTGTCAGACGCCGTTTAAGCAGCGGCCTTTCAGGCGCGCATTAGCCTGATGGTCGTAGACGAAAGATAGAAACCGCAGGCCTCAGTCTTAAAGCAGCTCCATTTTCTAGTTACATCATCCATCTATAAAGCGACTCTGTTCCGGCCCTTCGGGCCGGGGCGGCGGCGCTTTTCAGGTGGGTTTCGCTCGATGCTCAGTCTGCGCCGGTGTGTATGGCCGCTGGCTACCTTCGGTAATGGAGGGGTTTCTGCAACTGCGGAGCTATGCCCGCCGCTTCTGGCGGGAGCTACCTCTGACGCGAAGCGGCTGAACCGAACCGGCGCGGACGCAGTCCGCTGCAAGGGCGGTCGTTATTCACCTGTCCACAGGACGGGTGGCGAATAGGTTTTATTTTTAAAGGTAAGTAATACCAGTTCTTTAAAAGAATAAAGATCGGTTGTTTAAAAGGAACAGCGCGGTTTGGAAAAATGCCGGACAGCGGTTAACCGACTATCCGGTCAGGAGTTAAGAAATCAGGCCTCTCGCGGTTAATGTGGATAACTTTAAAACGAGTTCGCCGGTGCAAAATCTGTGCGCCGGATCTCATTCGGGTGGACGGAGTAAGAGGCTGATGTGGATGAATTTTATGCGAATGGCTTGCTGCGGACGTGCGAAGGCCTCCGGCGCAAACCGGATAGCTGAAAACGGGGCGGAGTGAGGGGGATAACGGCCGTTCTGGCCGGATTGCGGGCAGGGGAACGCCGGCGCGGCTGCGCCAGTGAGTTGCGTGAGGCCTCTGCGGATGTCAGGTCGTGACCAGCAGATCGTCGTCCAGTCGGGCGTAGCGGCCGCGTGAAAGCTTCATGCGCTCGGTGACGCGGCGCTCGATTTCGGCTTTCACCGCGTCCAGACCGCCGAAGAAGCGCTCGTGGCGGATCTCTTTCTGAAGCTGCAGGCGGACCAGCTGCTCGATGTCCTTACGGGTGCGCGGCGCGTCTTTGCGCGCGCGGTGGCGCTTCATGCCGTGCTCGCGGCGGGACTTCTGGTACTCGCGGAAGCGCTCGCGCACGAACGCCCAGGCGGCGTTGATGAGCTCGCCGGCGTCGGCGCGCGGCAGGCCCTTCTTCTCGCGCTGGCGGTTTTCCCACTCGATGCGGCTGCGGCGCGCGGCCGCGACGGCTTCTTCCGACACGTCGAGCACCTGCCACATCAGCGGCGCGAAGGTGATGTCCGTAGGAATATTACAGCCGATGTCTTTGTCGTATTCGGTGGTGTAGGTGAGGAGCTTCAGCTGCGCCAGGAACTGCACGGCGCCGGTGAAACGGGTGATCGAGAGGCGCTTTTTCTCCGTGGCCAGACCGCAGCGGATGCTCATGGTCGTGAGCGAGGCCCCCACGCGGTTGGCCAGCGGGTTGTAATAGTGGCAGAGCGCCTGCAGCGCGGCTTCCAGCGCGCGGATGCGGAGTTCAGGCGGACGGCGCTTGCGTGCTCCGTGGGCGATTTCCATGGCCACCAGTGCCTGGAACTCGATGCGCTGCGTAAAGCCCAACGCTTTTTCACGGATTTTTTCGCAGAACGGCAGGGTTTTTTTGCCTTTTTCCGGGATAAATTCCGGATTCGGGTTTTTTACCTGACGATAAAATGATGATTTATCAGTTACCTGCTTATTCAAACCTTCCTGCGCTTATGTTGCACAGAAGGAGCAGGCACCGAAGGTATTGCAGTTTTTCGGGCATGAAACTATACTCCCCGCATAGAGCAACAGCTTCTATGCAGAATAAGTGGGCCCCGTTAGTCTTCTACCTAGTCGCCAAACTGAGGAAGATTATCGGGGTTTCGTTTTTTCTGGCCTTAACTAATCAGTCAGTACCAGTCCTCTGCCACCTTTCGGCGTGGCCCGCCAGAATTCTTTACGGTTTGCAATCTATCACTTCAACTGACATACGACAAGAAAGTAATACCATTACCTATTCATCGGTATCATTAAATGCTTGTTGCAAAAGACGCTCAATGTACTCAGCCTGAGTCACGCCTTCCTTTTCACACTCAATCAAAAGCCTGTCTTTAATCGGATTTCGCACGAAGATCTTGAGCTCTTTATGCGTCAGCTTTTTTCTGGCCACCGCTGCCTGCTGCTTCTCAGACGCGCTTAAAGGATTACCTTTACGGTAAGGGCGTTTAGATCCTGATGAGGAAGTGACTGCGTTAACTGACTGCGACATCTCTGCCTCCTCCACTAAATTCAAAGAGAATTTGGCTGAGAATACTACAGATCTCTTAAATCAGCGACTTAACTTTATTCAGAGGTGTGAGATGCGTTGGCGCGCATCTCAGGAAAGGGGTATAGCAAGTCTTGTGTCTGATATCAGTAGGTCGAATGCCAGTCTGTCCCGCCGTCCCATCGTGACTGCCAGTGCGACTGATAGGTCTGGGCCAGCGACGGTACGCCGCGCACAAACACCGCGTTTTCCGAGTTGGACTCTGCCGCGCTGCGCGAGTAGTTGAATGAGCCCAGCTCCACGTTCTCCCCGTCCGTGATGATCACTTTGTCATGCATGATTTTGTACTGGTCGTTGGTGCGCAGCGGTATGCCGGCATTCACTACGACATTCATCGCCGCCTGGCTGGCTTTGCTGCGGTTGCCCTTTTCGTCCACCACGACCCTGACGTCTACGCCGCGGCGCTTTGCCGCGACCAGCGATTTAACGACCTCGGGTGAGGTAAAGCTGTAGCCCATCAGCCGTATACTCTCGTGCGCATCATCCAGCGTGCGGAGGACCAGCTGCTGCGCGCTGCCCTCGGGAGAAAAACCGACGTCAATGGAAGGGGCGGCGGCGGACACGGACGTGGCAAAACTCAGCGCGATCGCCACAGCGATTGCGCCTGATATGCATTTCATAGCGGATTCCTTAGCAAAAAATAAAAAAAAGAGGGGCCTGAAAAGGCCCCTGAAGGGTTCTGCACATATAACACAAATGGATTCTTCACTATTTCATTGCCAGGGGCTGTGGAGCAGCCTTACCCATTGTATCGGCAGAACATTCGGAAGCTTTAACCGCTGAGGTGCTCAGCGGTTTCATGTGCCGGCAGGCTGGCCAGAAGTGAAAGGTGATCCTTCAGTCTGTCAGCCATGCGTCAAAGCTCAGGTGTGTCGGCTTCTCTGACGTTTCTTTTATCAGCACGTCACCGTACCCGCCGCTGACCGATACGGCATAGCTGGCGACGTGTCTTGCCAGTCTCATCGACGGAAGTATGGCCACCTGCCTGCCGGTGCTCAGCTCAAGAACACCGAAATGATGCTCACCTGAAGCCCCCACCTGGACATACACCCCCGCGCCGACGGCATTGCTGCGATGGGGCACGGGCTGGTACTCGATCCCTTCCAACACGATATTCTCTGCGGCGTTCTCATTCTCCTGCGCCATCTGCCAGGCGCCGGACTCATAATCCACGGCCCAGATCCATTCCGCCCCGTCGAGTTGCAGGGCCAGCTGTTCAACGCGAGCGGCCAGCATTGCGCAGCGCATCTGCAGTGCCGGACGGACGCTGTAGCCCGCCCGGACAAATTCGATGCCGGTAAAGGCAATTTCGGTGCGCTCGCTTTCCGTCAGATGGCCACGCACTCTGCTGGCCGCCGCCATGACCATCAGGCGCCCTTCCATCCCGGCAAGCGCATGAAGGTGCCGCCAGCCCCGGATGCACACGAAATTCTCTTCTGAGGCCCGTCGTTCGCCGGACCTGATTTCAGTCATCATGTCTGTGATCTCCCGTTTTTCAGGCTTCCTGTGACGCCGCTTTAAGCGGTGATGGCGCCACGTAGTTCTGCGCCGCGCGCTCGATGGCCTCGCGCCCCGCGCCCAGCAGGCGCGGTTCGCGCAGGCGCACTTTATATCCGCGCCCCCGCACCGGCAGGCTGGCCAGCACCATGTTCCAGAGAACCGCGGAGCGCACCGCGGCCGGCGGCGATCGCTTCCAGCTGTATTCGCACTCCAGGTCAAACTCACAGACGGCGGCCAGCGCCGGGTCGGTCAGCACCAGGCGCTGAGTATCCTGAGGGCCCGGTGCCGCATCGAGCACGCGCAGGATGTGCTGTACACGATCGGCACGTACGTAGCTGCGGCGCTCGCGAAACGGCATGGTAGCCAGCAGCTGCTGCTCCGAGGGCGGGCTCACCTCAACGAACCGGTTTATCCTCACCGCATCCTGCGCAAACTTGTCAGCATCTTTGATGTAAAGCGAGCTGCCGCGGATGACCTTCCCACTGAACAGCGTGACGTTCTCCCCCTCCTGCAGCGCCTGAACTTCATCAACATCGACCTTTTTCTTCTCGCTCACCTGCAGGCGGTTATCATCGTTCCAGCCGCCAAGGATGCCGGCCTGCTGCACCATGCTGCCCATGTGCGCGCGATACTCTGTGCCGGCCATCAGCTGCAGGATTTCCAGCGTATCTTTCGGATCCATGATTTTGCCGGTGATGCGTACGCCCATGTTGGCAATCAGCGTCCAGACCGCGTCGCCCGCCGCCGTCTTCAGGCGCTGGACCTCCTGACCGGCCAGCAGCAGGCAGTAGCCCAGCGAGCGGATCTGCGTGGCCAGTTCGCCGAGTTTTTCGCTGTAGCCGGCGCCAACCTCATCGATAATCCAGAGCAGCGGAAAGCGGTCTTTGAATTTCCGCACCTTCATGTTGTCCTTCGCCCGGCCTTCCAGCTTCTCGCCGAGATCCTGGCTTAAAATCATGGCCAGCTGAGACTGGTAAAGGCGGCCGAGCGTGGAGCTTTCACTGGAGGAGAGCTCCAGCGCCGGCACCAGCACAATCAGGATGCGGTCGTTGTGCACCACGTCGCGCAGATCGACGTCGCCGGCGTCGCGTGCGAACACGTGGCCGTAGGTGTCGTTAAACAGGCTCAGCATGCGGGTGAACTGCTGCATCAGGTAGCCGTGCTGGCGGTTCGCCTCCGGGTCCCACTCCGACGGCGTGGCCACCTTGTCGATGTCGAAGCCGGAGAGCGTGTCGAGATAGTTCTGCAGCACGTGGCGGATTTCCTCATGCCACTGCTCCTCCACCGCCTGAATGTACAGGCCGGCGATTTTGCGCAGCGGCAGGTGCTGCTGAATCGTGCGCTGTGACAGCGTCGTGCCCTCCCGGCGGCACTTGTAGACCAGCGCAAAAATCAGCGCCTGGTTCATCGCCTTGGCCTTTTCCTGCCACTCACCGCCGCTGCTGCCGGTTTTGGGCAGCATGGAGTCCATCAGGTTGACGATGTAGGTCTCCTGCGCCAGCCCGAACACGGAGGTGGTGTTGGTCTCCGGCCGGCCTTTGACGTTGTCCAGCAGCTGCTGCGCGCGTGAGGTCCCGCCGGTGATAAAGTTCATCACGCGCAGGTCGTCCTCGCGGCCAAAGCGGCGCGCCATGGACATCATTGCGATCGCCACGTCGTTCTGCGCCTTATGGTCAGAGAAGATAACTCCCTTACCCCAGCACAGTGCGTTGAACACCCAGCCCAGCAGCGTCTCGGTTTTACCGGCGCCGGTGGTGCCGAACATCAGCACGTGCCGTGTCAGGTCGTCCATCGACAGCCACAGCTCCCGCCCCGCGTCCTTGCCGCGCAGGTAGCCGGCGTACAGGATGCCTGCCGCGCGGCCGGTGTGAATGCGGATGCTGGCCACCGGCAGAAAGCCCAGCACCTTCGCCGGCACCTGCCGTTCGGTGGAGGGGTCGTCGCGGTTCATGTCCGTCGGCATGCGCATCGGCATTTTCCAGCGGCCGGCCGGCGCCACGATCATCGACCAGAACAGCAGCACCGGCAGGCTCAGCAGCAGCGTAGCCGGCCAGATAATACCGGCGACCACCGCCGCCGGCATGGCCCAGAACAGCGTGCCGCCTTCGCTCAACATATCTGTCAGCCAGGAGCGGCCGACGTGCCGGTTCACGCGCGCGTTATCCAGCGTGGAGTTATTGTCCGACATGGTCCCCTCCGTTCAGAAATGCCGCCAGCGCCGCCGGCGAGCTCAGCACGCTCTGCGGCACGTAGCGTCCGTCGTCTGAAATCGTCCACGGCGTGCCCGGCAGGCGATAGGCCCGGAAGGCCACCTCGTTGACGCCAATCGCTCCGCGGGCCGTTTCGGCCTTCGTCTCGTCCGTCACCGCCGGCGCGGTATGCGCGGCACCCGGCACGCCGATGCCAGCATCGGCCGCAAACAGCTGCTTCCAGGCGGCGGCACGTTCGGCCTCCGGCAGTGCCATCACCGGCGTCAGCGCGTTCAGCGACGCCTCACGGCCCTCAATGGTCACGGGGAAAATCACCACGTTGACGGCACCGGCGGCGGTTTCAAAATGGCGCTCCATGCGCTGACAGTTCGGGCACGCCGGGTCGGCAAACACGTAAATCGTGCGCGCGTGACCGCTTGAGAGAGGCACGGTAAACAGCCCCCGTGCCGCGGCTTTTTTAAGATTGCCCGGCAGCTCCGCGCGCACGTTCTGTGGCAGGCTCCAGCCGTTGTCGTTCGTGGCCACGGGAGGCTGCGGTGCCGGGCGTTCGCTGCGCAGGCCATTGTCATAGGACGGCATTACCGGCGGTGCGACGGGCGCCGCCGCAGCAGGTGGCGGCAGAACGGGGCGCGACGCATCCACTGTGGTGAGCAGACGGCCTTCAGGAGCCGGTATCAGGCCGGAAAGGGCAACGGGCTTAATAAGCAAAAGTCCTGCCACAATCAGGGCTGTCGCGACATAACCGTACTTCCGGTGCCGCTGGCTGCGCAGGCGCTTACTCTCTACAGTGGTCAGCAGGCCGGTAATGCAGTGCAGCAGCAGCGCGGCGTCATCGCCGCGATAGAGCGGCGTCAGGGCATCCCGGGCGTTCTGCGCGTACAGGCCCTCACCGTGCATCACAAACCACGGCATCTCTGCCAGCGGTAGGATGAACAGCGGTTCTGATACCGCACGGGTATGGAAATGTGCGCCGTTCATCCCGCTTCCCTCTTCCGGCGTATGGCGGCGGGCGCTCAGCAGGCCGCCATGGATTTCGGTGGTGAACGGGCCTTCTCTGCGTGTCATGCTCATCATCAGTTCCTTATCAGCGCACGCCGGCGCCGTCGGTGAATTCGTTTTCGCCCGCGTCGGGCAGATACAGTGCGTCCGGGAACGGCACCTCGCGCTGTGGTTTTGCACGCTGAGTCCGGGCATCGCGCGGGTAAACGAGGCCCAGCGATTCAAGCTCGTACTGGAGCCCGGCAATCGCCTCGTCCGTCATCAGCGGTGGGCGGGGCAGGCTCAGCTTCACGGCCATCTGCTCCGCTCGCGCCTGCGCCACGATGCCTGCGCCCTCGACAAACACTTTGGCGGTGTCGGCGCTGTGCAGGCCGTACCACAGCGTGCGGTCGCAGCCCTTCAGCCAGCGAAAGCGAGCCGGCGGCAGCCTGAGGTCGCGGCCGTAAAGTCCCGCCAGCGCGGAGCGCACCGTGCCGTGCCGCTTCAGCCACTCGCTGACGCCCGGACAGGCGAGCACCCGGGCGACCTGCGCCTCGGAGACCTTCCAGTCGGGGACGCTGCGGAACTCCGGCGCCCGGAACAGCCGGCGGGTCATGCAGGACCGGTTCAGGTCGTCCAGCAGGGTGGTCGCGGCCGTCCGGTCATCCGCAAACACCTGCAGCCCGAATACGGCCAGCAGCGCGCGCTCGTGCGGCTGCCACTGGTCCGGTGACGTGATGGCCGGGCCGCTCTGCGCGTCAAACACCGCGCGGGCGGCGTCGCGATCCAGCACCCGGCGATTAATCAGGCCGTGCTGCTCCGCAAACTCTTCGGGCTTCAGCGCCCAGGCGTTTTCTGCAGTTTTGTCGTTCATCAGCCCGTCGCCGCGATGCCCGGCCAGCACCGGAATAACGGAAGGCGCAAAGGTGGCCATCACGCGGGGCAGTGAGTGAATGTCGATCGCGCGACGGCTGCGAAAGCCCAGAGCCGGATGACGCGCCAGCGCCCAGCCGGTCACGGCTATCAGCGGCACCATCGGCACGAACAGGATGCCGGCCGTGGCGTTAAGCACGCCCTGCCATTCGCTGAGGCTGACCGCTTCGGCGCCGTTGCCGGTGGCAGCCAGCAGGTTGATGCGTTCGGCGGCGTAGCGATGGATGGCCGGAAAGTCCGCCATGCGCCACAGCCAGTAAAGAAACCAGCAGCTCCAGCGCACGAAGTCGGCAAAGTAGAGCCAGCACAGCAGCGCCGTGAGGCCAAGAGTGATCAGCACCATGGCCGGCTCATTGTTGCCGGCGGCGTTCGGATGTTGGGAGTACATGTGAGAGTGTCCGGAAGCGGAGACGGGATGCCCGTCAGACTGCAGATAAGAAAACACCGGCGCGTGGCCGGTGTCAGAGGAAAAGCGTCAGGATGTCAGTGTATCAGGCCAGGTTGGCGGCCTGCGGAACCACCACGTTGTGCTCGTATTCCACAAAGCGGCTCTGGATACCAACGTGTAACGGCCAGGGTTCTTGAGGAAATGACTCAGAATAGCCATTACCATCCATTGCGCCAAGAATATCAAATAGTTCTTTAGCGATGTGAGGAGGAGCATTAATACTTAACACTGGTAAATCAATATTTCGCGTATACAGCCGCAATGTGCTGCCTTCTAACTCACGATTAGTCCAGTCACGCATAGTTAGGCCAATAACATCAACCAACCCTTTTTTGACTATGTGAATGTATAAAATATTTCCGCTTTTAGTATCTATTCCAAGGTATTTACCATGAGCTGCATTAAGAATTTCTTTTTTAGGCATGAATCGCTCAACTGAACTAAGCAAAGTGACCATTTTTTTTATTTTCTTCCGACGAGAATTAAGACTCAGTCGGCGATAAGTGAGAGGGACTAAAATAGTGGCCCACAACAAGCCTAACAAGAAATAATCTGTCGCATATAACGTATATCTGTACGAGCTACCGAGTCCAACAACAAGAGTTATTGCTGCAAATATCAAGGCACATGGTAGAGCAATGTAATAGTAAGCTGAACGAGTTAAAGTCCAAACTAAACCAAATGAGTTATCATGACGCTGTACATTTTTCATGGCATCCTCCTGCCTATTTTCCTCTGTTTAAATTATACGCACCACTGTAGATAAAGCCAGGTATAATTACTTCACACCATCTTCTTTTGATGGGCCCTGTCGATTAGGCATATTTTTTAACCCCGGAGCCCTGCGAGAACCGCCACCTGCTGCTGCAAACATACCTTTGACGTCATCCACCATTCCGCCCATGATGCCAGCCATACCTGCACCACCCAGGAACGTGATCACATAGTCAGCCAGCGTGGCCTGCAGCCCGAATACGCGCGTGACGCCGAATGTCGCAATGCGGGCATAAATCATTAGCCACCCAACCAATTTAACTAACCCCATTAAAGAATCGGCGTTAGCGTTAGCAACAGCGGTACCAAACATTATGTTTAGAAGCGTACCTCCAGCCATAACTGCTACTGATGCAAAAAAGAACCCCAGAACCATCAGGGAGGGGCGCAGCATCATATCAATCAGGAAAATATAACCGTACGCGCTGCGGCTGCCCTTATCTTCTTCAGCTCCTAGGTGTGTTGCAGACCACATCGGGCCCGCTGCACATCCCACCATGACGCTGACAATCCAGTTAAATACCCCGACCATCCAGTACAGGAAAGGTACAGCGGGAAGGAATACGGCCAGTGAAAAACCTACCGCGAATAACAGCAACATCACGAAATAAAACGGAGGAGATAATAAGCCCAATATATCTTTTATCGTTCCTGCTGGGTTTTGTGTTAACTCACCAAACTTCCCAACTAGTGAATGATCAACAGCAGCAGCTGCGCCGTAAGCTGTGACATATGCAGTAAGCGCCAACTCTGTAGAGCCTAATGTGTAGTCACCAACAGTTTGCATTTTAATTAATGGATTAACCTGATTTGAGAAATTAGCTTCCGTTCCTGTCATGCCCGTTGCAAAAACAGTCGTAAGTCTCTGAATGGGACTTTTCAGTAATCCTACAAAAACTGCATCTGGGTCGGTTGAGTTCGAAGCCGCCCCGTCATCCTTGGCCGTCTGTGATCCCAGCGGCGCGGTGTAAATGCTGTTCTGTACCTGCGACCGGTAGGCCGTAAATACCTGGTGATACAGATCGCCGGTGCCCGTTTCGCCGTGAAGACTTGCGCCTGACGTCACCGGGGCCGCGTTGGCCACCTCGTTCGTTTTGCTGTTGGCCGTCGCAAATGTGTTGTACCAGGCGCCCAGCGAAATCCAGCCGTAGGTTTTAAGCTGCGAGGTCAGCTGGCTCTGCAGCGAGTCCTGATAATTGAGCTGGTTAAGCGCGTTGTTGACCGTGGTTTCATAGGCCGCCGCCGCGTTCTGAATCGTGGTCTCCGGGTCGCTCAGCGTGCCGGTGTCCTGGTCCCGCTTGCTCAGGTACGCGTCGACATAGGCCTGCGCCGCGGCATCGAGCGTGGACTGCATCGTATCCAGCGCCCCACGCTGCGCCGTGGTCACGCTCGCCGTGTTCACCGCCGAGCCGAACAGGCTGTCGAGCACGCCCGATGACGGCTCCGGGATGCGGGCGCTGCCGCACAGCGCGCTGCCGTTGCCGGTGGTGTAGTCGCCGTTACCGCCCTTCGTCTCCATCAGCGCCGTGCGCGCCTGGCCGTCCTGGTACAGCGAGGACAGCTCGCGGTTGGTGGCGTACTTGCACAGGTTCATTTCAAACACCGCGCGCGCCGCCGATCGCGTGGAGGGCGCCGTGGGCTGCACGACCAGCGACATGCCGCTGCTTATCATGTCGGCGGCCTTGTCGGTGAGCAGGTTGGCGCTGCCGATGCCCATGGTGGAGGCCGCCCACAGCATCACCAGCTGCGACAGCGACCAGCCGGATGCGGTGGGGATAAGCGTAATAAAGCCGGCAAAGCTCATCACGGGGTGCAGCATCGAGCGTCCGGCGCTGAACACCTTACCGTCCTGCCCGCCCTTGAACAGCGTTTTCAGCGTCACGATAAGGAACCACACCAGCGCCACCGTGCACAGCACGCCGTTCAGCAGCGCGAACAGCGAGCCGATGAGCGTGGCCTGCCCGGGCTGGAACGGCGAAATCACCACGTCCCCGAATATCATCACCAGCGCCTGCCGGGAAAGGTCTCCGGTCTTGCTGGCGGCGTCGCTGATGGTCTGATAGTCCACGCCGTCGGCGAGCGCCGGGCAGGACGCGGCGCACAGCAGAGCCGCCGCCTGAATTTTTGTCAGTAGCTTCATGGATTACCTGCGGGTCAGGAGCTGACCGGATGGAATAAGTGAGGGCCGCAGCGCGGCGTTATTAAGGCGTTATCAGCGACCACACGGCAGCGAGGCCGCATCGCGCAGGATGAGTGCAAGGTGCGTTTTCAGCGCACGAACGGCAGCGGAAACCACGCTGAATGCAACGAGCATCGCGACGGCAACCAGCGCCAGCGCAAAGCAGGCGGCGAAGAGCAGAGAACCAGTCAGCACCATCCACTCCACCGGTGTCATGTTCCCCGACTCTGCGTGGTCCCGGAGGGTAATGATGTGTGGCCACAATGCGTAAATGAAGAATACGGCCATGCCCACCCGGGCGATGACGCTCAGTGTTTTGTTCAGCATGATAAGGGTCTCTGGTCAGGAGGTTAACGGCGAAAGAGTTAAGAAGAAGCAGAAGGCAGAGTAAGACCGGTTATGTCAGCGTTTACGACAAACGCTGAAAGCGGCACGGAGCTTCCTGATAATTTCTCTGGAAAGATCGCGGGATACCATGAACAGCAAGGTGCCCAGTAATCCGGTCATGAGCAGAAGAAGGTTAATAGCGTACCCGCAGCAGATAAGCAGCAAACTCGTAAAACTGGCTAACGTCAGAAGGGAAAGGTCCCCCTCAGAGGCGTTACTTCTGAGGACTGTGATTGCTGGCCAGGCCAGATATAAAAGGCATGCCAGTATGCACACCATAGCGACTAAGCGCGGTGATTTACGTAACTTCATCAGAATTCCTTAACTTACCGGCGATCACCGGCTGAGGGCTTGCCGTCCGGGAGGGACGGCGCCAGACGGGAATTACTTCACGTACTGCCAGACGTGTTTGGGGACGCGGTCAAACAGTTTGCCGGCGGCAAATTCCGCCTTGCGGTGGTCATAGGCCTGAGTCATCACAAATGCTTCCTTTGCATCTCCGGTGTAGCTCAGGTGTTCATAGACCTTTTCAAGCGTTTCAAGGGACTGGCAGCGGCGAAACTTCATAAGCCATTCGGTTCGGGTCATCTTGTTCTCATGAGTGAGACAGCAATGGGGGAGCGGCATAGTGCCGCAAAAGGGTTGTGCGCAATATCGGGAATAGGCTGAGTTTATTCACTTTTCCGGCCGGAGCTTGCGGTACTCGGTCACAAATTTCGTCACCGCCGCCGGCTCAAACAGCAGCTGGCCGCCCTCTCTCGCGGCCACGGGCAGCGCCACGCCGCGCAGGCGCTTTCCGCGACTCGCCGCCTGCCACAGCACCAGCGGGGCGATATCCGCCTCCCGGGCAACGGCATTGAGCGTCATCAGGGGGGCGCCGGACGCCTCCGGTCCCGCTTCCGGTTCCCGCGCGTGCCACTGCTCGGCGAACGACACGGCCTCAGCCTGATCGAACATCAGCGCCGCCCCGCGCACCTGCCGCCGGGCGGGCAGCGTCATGCCGTCCAGCACGCCGTCCGTTCGGGCGGCGTGAAGCACCTCGCCCGGCCTGACGTTCAGCAGGCCGGCAAACACATCCAGCCGGATATACATTTCGGTTCCTCCCGATACTTTCAAAACTGCAGCAGATGGCGCGTGCTCCAGACCACCGCCCCGATGGCCAGCGTCAGGCCGGCGGGCAACAGCACCATTCGCAGAAGAACGCGCCATACCAGCGATTCCGACATCAACAGGACGCGCTGAGCCTGAGCCTCATCGCATACCGGCTGTAGCAGCTCCACGGCGTAGTCCAGCGGGGTCAGAACCTGCTCTGACGCGCCAGCCACCCGCAGGCTGTGACGGGCTTTACGCAACTGGCTCAGGGCATCAAGGCAGTGCTGTCCGGCCGTCAGGTCACGCGCCCGGCTGGCCTGCCGCGCGCGGTGCAGCAGGTGTAAAATGGTCTCACCCCGTTCACCCAGCTGTGCATCGTCCAGCAGGGTGATCAGGCGGATCAGGATTTCTTCACGCTGTTTGTTTCGCATGCGCCCTCTCCCTCATAATAGACCCCCGCTCAGCACCTGACGGCACCAGCGCGTCTCCTGCAGGTACGCCTGAAAACTCCCCGCTTCTGACGCCGATACACGCTTCTCGGTCAGCTGCCACAGGCGATAGCTCGCCTTCAGGGCCTGCACGAAGCCGGTGGCGGCGAGCAGCAGCAGGACCAGCACCACGCAGCCCACGCGCAGCCAGCCGGTGCCGCTCACGCTGCTGCCGGCGGCCGTCAGCATCAGCAGAAAGCCGGCGGCGGGCAGGCCGGTGAGCCACATCAGCCCCCACCAGATCCAGCGGCTGACGCGGAAGTTACGGGCAAGGCGCGCGGGCGTCATCCCGCTGTCCGCCACGGCCTGCGACCAGTCCGCGGGGCGGTAGTCGCCGGCGCCGCGCCCGGCCGTCACGTCTCGGATGCGCTGCCAGAGGCGCGAGACGTTGCGCCCGGCGTGGCGCGTCACGCTCGACACCTCCCACGCCGGCAGCACCACGTTCAGCGCTATCCAGCCCACGCGCTTCGGCGTCAGAAAAGACTTTTTCGCGCCGGTCTCCGGGGTGCGGTTATCGGACTGCGTCATGGTGCGTCTCCTTCGGGGATAATTACGGGTTCAGCCAGTGAAAACGTGACGTGGTGCAGCGCGCCGAACGCGCGCAGCGCATTGAGCAGGAACGCGTACACGCCGGTGAGTTCGGCGCTTTCCATGCAGCGGATGTCGGGCGTCAGGAAAATGATCTGCCCGGGACGCTGACGTAAGCGGCGCAGGTCTAAGCCGGCGCCGCCCGTGAAGCTCTCCGCCACGTGCGGATGGTGAAAGATGGCCATACGATCGCGGATAGCCCGCACCGATTCGCCCGCACCGTCCTGCGTCAGCAGCGCGCGTGCCGTCTGCAGCGCCGGGTGCTTCTGATACAGGCGGCTCCAGCGCGCAATGGCCGTCCAGAGGTCGTCCGCCCACAGCTGCCCGGCCAGCCCGCCGAGCCCGGCGCTGCGTCCGGTGAAGTGACCGGTGTCGTCCGCAAAGGTCAGCACGCAGGCCATGAGCTCGCGGGTCAGGTCGCTGTGGCCATCAGCCGGAAACAGCGCGGTGGCCAGCGCACGGCAGCCGTCTTCGGCGGTTACCTGCCTGAGCGCCCCGAGCACGTCCCAGACGTCGCCTTCCTGCGTCTGTCCGGGCGCCAGGCGCCACGCCTGCCACGCGTTTTTCCAGCGCGGCGACTGCCAGAAGGCCTCCCATAGAGCGCCGCAGGGGTCCAGCACCAGCACCGGGCCCTCGCCCGCGTCCAGCAGAGATGAAAGCGCGCCGGCGTCCGGCGCGAAGGTACCGCTCGTTATCATTGTTGTCTCCGTAGGAATTTACTGTGCGCTCACGCCGGCGCTCAGCTGGGCAGAGAGCGCCTGCAGCTGCGGGGCGTATTCATTTTTGGCCGCCAGCGCCAGCTGCTGGCCGCTGATGATGTTGGCCTGACGCAGCTCGTTCTTGATGCCGAGCGCCAGCCAGTTGGCCAGACTCTGCTGCCGCGCCATTTCACGCGCCAGGTTATCGCCGTCCATCGCCTGCAGGTCGGTGACCCACGCGGTGTTGGCGTAGCGGCGCCCGACCTCGAACGCCTCAAACTCGCGCTCGCTCATGGTGCCGGTCTGCTTTGCCTGCGCGGACGCGGTCTGCTGAAAGTAGCTTTCGGCCGACGGCGCCTGACGGGCCTCGGTCAGGGCCGCCTGCGTGGCGTCCTGCGGCTGGCTCGCCGCCACCATGTCCAGCTGGGGCTGCATTGCCGCGCTCTGCATCGCCTTGTACTGCGTGAGCAGGCCCTGATACTCCTGCCCGGTGGCGGTCTGAATTTCGCCCTTGCCCGGCGTGCGCCCGGCGTCGAGCTTCGCCGAGTTGTTCACGTAGGCCATGGCCGCATCCGTCTGGGCCTGGGTGAAGGTCAGCTCCGGGTCTTTACCCGCCGGCCCCGCCCCGTCGTACAGCGATCGCGCCTCGGTGTCGCCGCCCGGAAGCTGAGAAACGGACGGGCACATGCCGGTGCCGCCGTACAGCTTCGCCTCTTCCGCCGTGCAGTAGGCCGCGTGGATGAACGCGCTGCGGTAGCCGCCCTGACGGGGTGACACAGGGAGGCTGGCCAGCGTCTCGCGCACGGCCGCGCTCGACACGCCGCTGCCGCCGGCAAGCTTCGACGCCGATGCCCGGGTCGCCTGGCTCACCTGCGAGGCCGTGCCGGAGGCCGACTCGCTGCAGATGCTGTCCGGCACGGTATAGGCCGCGCGGGCCTTTTCCAGCCGGTCGGCCTGACGGTTGAAATTCTCCGCTTCGCGCTGGGTGCGCGCGGCTTCCGTGATGGCTGTGGTGGTGCGATCCGAGGACTGCACCACCGCCGTGCCGGTCTCCTGCTCTGCGGAAAGGATTTCCGCGAGCGTCGCCTGCATGGTCTGCAGGGCCGGCATCACCTGTGTCGTAATCGGCACGCTGGTCATTTCCTCGGTCGGATAGGCAAATGCACCGGGGGAAAGCGCCGCCAGCACGCAGGCAGCAAGCCATCGGCGCCCCGAGGGGCGCCAGTGTGGGGAAGGTTGCATATCAGCACTCCTGAAGGGTCAGAGGTCGTAGCCCTGTTTATCGATAAGCTCGGTGGCAAGCTGGCGGATGACGCTGTCGCCGCGCTCCTCACCGGCGGTGCGCCGGCGGTGCTCGATGACTTTTTCGGCAGAGCCGTTCGGGAAGAAGCGGCCGAGAATGCGGCGGGTGGTCGCGGCGCCGACGTCTTTCTCCAGCGTGCGGCGCAGCGACATGTCCACTGGCGTGGTGCTGTGGCCCCACAGCTCCTCCGGACCGACCGTGTTCTTCATGATGTGGGCAATGGTGCTGCCCCCTTTGATACGGAAAATGCCGAGGAACGGCACGCCGCTGCCGTCCGCCGACGGCCCGCTGCCCATGCGCTCAAAGCGGTCCAGCGTGACGTCCGGTACCTTAAATCGCTCCTGAAGAAGCCGGCGGTCTTCCGGATCCACGCCGACCATATAGACGGAGTTGGCCGACTGGCGCAGCGCCTCGGGCATGTCACGGAAATACTGCGAGGCCAGCACGGTGCGCACGCCGAACTTACGCTGCTCGCGGTCGGCGGTCTCCAGCATCGGGAAGATAAAGGGGACGCCCTTCGCGTTGTGCAGCTCGTCGTACTGTTTGGTTTTGACCTCCTCGTCCAGCTGCTGCACGCGGGCGCGATGCAGGGCGTGCCAGCGTTCGTGCAGCGCGGGAAAGAGCTCGTCCTGATACTGCGGCAGCACGAAGTCACCGCCCGCGATGTGCCCGGCGAACAGATACATCATCCCGGTCTGCAGGTAGCCTGCCTTGGACTTGTCCCCGGCCACGTACTGTATGTCGACCGTAATCACGCGCGCCTTGGGGCTGATCATAAAGCGCGTGCGCCCGGCAAACATGCGGTACTGGCCGCAGGCGTCGCTCAGGCAGCGGGCGATATAGCTAATCAGGGCCTCACTGCTGCCGTCGCGCTCGATGGTGCCATACATGCTCTTGTAATCCTCGCTGAGCAGGCGCGGCGACATGTCGGCAAGTTCCGGCACGGCCTGAAACTGCGCCCGCTGCGCAGCCTCGGTCTGGCCGGCGTCCTGCAGCAGGTCGCACACCTCATACCAGGTGGCGTTGTCGCGGTATTCCGGATGCGCCTCCCAGATGGCGGCCTCCTCCAGCGCAGCGTCGACCGGCGGCACCAGCCCGGGCTCATAGCGGCGCGGTTCCTCGCGTGCAGCCTTAAACGAATCGCTGACAAGCCGGCGCAGAATCGCGGGGGTATCGCGCCCGTTAGGCGGTTCGCCGGTCCCGGGGTCGATACACAGGGCTGCCAGTGCGTTTTCCATAAACTCAGCTTCGTAGCTGAGCGGTTTTCTGAGCCCCAGCTGGATATCGAACAGGTTGCGGCAGTATTTAACGTCGTTGCGCAGGATGATGCTCAGCACCTCGTCCTGACGCTCGGGCGGCAGGCCCGCCCGCAGTATCGATGTCATGCCCGTTGCGCTGAAGCCTTTCTCAATCCCCGCAAAGAAGGGCAGCTGCCGCTGGGCGGACATGGCCAGAATGATGGGCTGACGGTTGATAAACACCGACTTACCGCCGCCGGACTCGCCGGCGACGATGGAGGTTTTCTTGGTCTGGTTGGAGGCCGCCAGCGCCACCGGCATCAGCTTGCCGTCCGGCCCCACAAACAGAGCATCGCCCTCCTCGTTCCACGCCGTCGTGGGCCGCGAGAGCGGCAGCAGGTTCAGCGCCTCGGACAACGGCGGATACATCAGGCACGGCCCGCTTGCCGCCGAGGACCCGGTGAGCGTGGCCACCCACGCCTTCACCGGGTCGCCGAAGGTCTGGGTGACGCCGCAGATGCCCCAGGAGGTCAGCGCCTGCTGCAGCAGCGTCAGGTTGCGCGTCACCGTCGCGGGCGAGTCTCCCCAGGTGGCCGCGGTGATGGTCATCACGCACACCGGCTCGTGCATCTCGCGCGCGGCCAGCATCGAAATCGACTGAAAGATGGGTCTCAGACCGGGCACCCATTCGCTGAAGCTCAGCACGCCGTGCTTGCCGCTGAGGCGGCGCATGCCGCCGGGCATCAGGTCCTGACGGATGCGGAACGGCACGCTGCGGGGAATCAGCTCGCGCAGCTTCGCAAAGCTCTGCGGGTTCTGCGGGCCGAGGTTCACGGCGATCGTGCCGTGCCACACGCCGCTGATTTTCAGCAGGTTGTTCTGGATTTCCTGGACGTTCGTCCCCATGACCTGAAAGTTCAGCCAGGGCGCCAGAAACGGCGTGGTATCGTCGCCCTGCCGTACGCCACGGGCCACGATGCGATCGTCCGGCAGCAGCGGCTGCCAGTGCTCGCCGGTGCCCGGGTCGACCTGCCTGCGCAGCACGCGGCCCGCCTCGTGGACGTCCATGCGGCGCATCAGCACGCCCTTGCCGCTGTCGCCGAGCGCGCGCTCCACCTGAGAAAGAAAGGCGTCATGGCGGATTTTCAGGCCGGGCAGCTCGGTCAGCAGCGGGTTCTGGCCAAACACGGCCGTCGGGCTGCCCTTGACCAGCTCGCTGATACGCGCGTTTTCATCGCGCAGTTCGTGCCCGGCGAGCACCCCGCGGCCGGTGTAGCACACAAGCCAGGTGCGCTCGGCGTTAACCCAGGGCGACAGCTTCGTCACCTGCTCGTTCAGCAGATAATCCAGCTCCAGGCCCGTGCGCTTCAGCGACTGATACTGCGGTTTGAGCAGCCGTCTGATTTCGGCCTCTCCCCCGTCCGGATCGCACTCGTGCACGGTACTGAGTTTGTGACCGGCAAAGCGGTAATGCGCGGTCAGCGACTCGGTCATGCGGTCAAGCCGGCCCTGCCAGGCGTCGTCGTGAGTAGCCGGCAGATCTTCGTCAGGCTCGCGGTAGCTGCCGGCCACTTCATACACCGTCACAAAGTCCCCGTTCTGGGTGACACCGATATAGGGGGCCTTCAGCTCCGGATGGCGGATGCGATCGTCTTCGCTGAGGCGCACCACGGTGTGCAGGTCGCAGTAGTCGGGCAGGTCGCGCGACACGGCAAAGCGCGTCGCGGCGGTAATAATCTCTTCAGTCCAGCGGATGAGGCGGTTTGGCATACAGGTCGCTCCGGGTATAGGTATTCCAGGCCGGGGTGTGCACGGCGCTTGCGGCGGTGCGTCCCAGCGGCAGCAGCAGGGTCAGGTCACTGAATACGTCATGGGGCAGGATGAGCACGCAGCCTTCCAGCCGCTGCTGCAGCCCCGCGCGCTTCGCCGGCGGTAGCTGGCGAAAGGCCGCCGCAAACTCGCTGGCGCGTGAGGTGCCCCACATGCCCTCCACCTCGCGCGCGTGGCGGGCCAGCCAGTTCCAGATGCGGCGAGACGTTTTGCGCACGGCTTTGCTGTCGCTGCGCAGCCCGATAAGGGCCCGGCGCTGCAGGTTGATGATGTCCGCCGCCGGCGCGTCCGGCAGCCAGGCGAAATGCCCGTGCGCGGCGGTGGGGCTGTCGAGATTCACGGTCAGCCAGCACAGCGTGCAGAGCGGCTGTGCATCCGGCCCCTGCCACAGGCGCTGCGCGCGCGTGCCGCAGCAGCGGCAGGGCGGCCCGGGTTCGACAGAAACGGGCCTCGGGGGCACGTCTTCACCGCTCACGTCCGGCACGAGCGGCAGCAGCCCGCCCGTCTGAGCAGGTGATGAATAAGCAGACATAGCGGGTCCTTACAGGCAGGGCCTGATGGAGATTAAAAAGCTGAAGTGATGGAAAAATCAGAGAGGTTTGTAGCGGTGATGCAGCGTCAGTCTGATGGCGGTCAGAAGAAAACTTCCTGTGATATTACGGTGCGCCCTGAGCGCCTGACGGCACGGCGGCCGGCTGAGTGGATGACAGACATCGGTGCCCGGCAGTCGCGCCAGATAGCGTCCCAGCGGCGAAGCCGTCCTGATACCGGGCGGATCGTCGTCATTATAAAGCGCGAAAAGCCTGTCGAGCGGCATCCACTCCACGACCTGGTCAGCAGTCAGCTGCTGGCCGGGATAGCGTCGTTCGAGCGCTTCAATCGCCCCGATGACGCATCGCCTGCTCAGCCCGGCCTCTGCCGCGTAGCCTCGCCTGAGCAGGAAGCAGAGACCACGCCATAAACTGTCCGGCAGCGCATCATAGTCTTCCGTAATGATGATGCTACGATGCCGAAGAAATCGTTTCATTTCACCCATTCTCCACTTTCGTATTTACTGGATGGCACTTTCACGTAGCCGTACCTCTCCAGCATGGAAATCATGCTTTCTGAGCGCAGATAACTACGTACGAAAAACATTGTTGCAGGGTGATAAAGCTCGCGGGCTTTGTTCTCCGCCAGGCTAAGTAACTGCGATCCCAGCCCCCTGCCTCGGCTGGTCCTGTTAATACCCATCAGCCATATTTCGGTGATCTCTTCATCCCGGTAAATCAATGAGAAAAAACCAACCCTGCCCCCGTTTTCTTCGTAAATAAAGAAAACGGCAGGCAACTTTTTCCCGTTGATATCTCTGAAAACTTGTTCGGTAATGGTTTTTTTTAACCCCCGCTTGAAGAAGAAGTTCTTTAACAGACGTGGGCGGGCATTGCTGAAGTGCCCCTTTCTGGCTTCGGCGATGACAAAGTTATAAATGAAATCAACATCCTGAATACCTGCCGCTCTTAACATGTTTCATGCCTCGTGCAATAAAGAGCATGAATTTTACGTCATCAGGTGCCTGAAGCAGGGATTTAATGTCGACGGTTACTCCCCAGACCGATCCGACTCCTCTATTGGAAGTGGCAGCCACTGTGGCCAGCCTGTTTTGGGCTGTACACCGCAGGCGGACGCATGACCCGCTACCTTGGCGACGGCGCCCTGGCTGAAGGCTTTACCGTCCAGCCAGCAGGTGCCGTTCTGCGCGCTCTGGTTCAGTGCAATGAGCATCTGTTGCATGCTGCTGTTGATGAGCTGCACGGAAGCGTTCACCTGGTCCAGCTTCTGGCTGACCATGACGTCAGTGACAGGTTGGGCAGCAAAGGCGGCGCCGGAAAGGCCGGCAGAAAGCGCCAGCGCGACCAGCGCTGTGCAAAAATTTTTTTTCATGAAAAGACTCCGGGAAGTTAAAAGAAGAGGAACATAGCCGCCCCGCTGCGGGGCGGCATCCGGACTTAACCCACGCTGACCGGCGTCATGCCCATCTGCGTCTGGCCGCGTTTGATCATCTCCGGTATGCCCAGCAGCAGCAGGCTGGTGACCAGCCCCAGTGCGACCATCCAGAGTTTGATCTGCGGGTTGTTCTTCATCCCCTTGGCCGCAAAAATGCTGCCGATAACGCCGCACACCCCAGCCAGTTGCACCATTCCCAGCACGCTGGTCGTGCCGGCCTTGGCGCCTTCGGCAACGCGGTTCGCCATATCAGCGAAGTCCCCGTCGGCCATGGCCATCGGGGAAATGAACGCAAGCCAGGCGGAGAGTACGCGCAGCGTCAGGCGGCGCAGAGCTTCAGACAGCATCAGGACGCGTGCGTAAGCCGCACAGTAAAGGCGAGTCATCATGGTTTTTTCCTTTAAAAATGAGTGTGGCCGGATGGCCGGTTAAATCGTCCGTGAGGACGGAATTTCCGCAGCCTGCGTCAGTGCAGGCCGAGTGTTTTCTGAATGGCGTCAAGCAGGTAGGGGTTACAGACAAACATCACGCCAATGATAAATTTTGCGGTGCCGGTGTTAACGTCGTTCCCGGCGGTCAGGCCGGTGTGGCCGTCTTTTTTCGACCTGCGCCAGAGCAGCACGCCGGAGAGCGCGAACCAGACGCCGATCATGCGCAGCAGGGTCAGCAGGGCGTTGGCCGCCACCGCCCCCTGACCGAACGTGCCCTGGTCAACGTAGCTGATGGCGTCAAACGAGACCTGCCAGCCTACCTGACGCGCGCCCGCGCCGATAATCTGGTCGAGTCCCGCCAGGCCGCAGCACAGCAGCACCCAGGCAATGACAGCGCCGCCGCTCGCTGCCTGCCCCGGCGCCTTGCGGGCAAGCCAGGACTGGCGGGCGAGAAAGCCGCTGGAGCCCACCACGCCAAAAAGAATGCCGAGCGTCAGCGCGAGGTTAATGCCCGCGCTCAGCAGCCCCGAGGCCAGGTTTGACAGCATGGTGATGCCGTCGAGCGATCCTCCCATGACGCCTCCCTAGCGCAGCACGCCGGCGCTGGTCGTCACGCTGCGGTCGTCCGTATTCACCTCACGCACCGTGACGCCGCCGAGGCTGTCACCCGCCTGCACCGCCCACGTTTTGCCCTGCCAGCTGACCCACGCCATGCCGTTCTGCAGGCTTTCGAGCCGCATCCCGGACAGCGCGGAGCGCGTGCGCTTCTGGCCAGCCGCGGCATGACCCTGTGAAGTGTCCGGCCTCACGGCCAGCACGGTAACCAGATTGCCCAGCCGGGTGGTTTCTTTTTCCACGCCTTCAAGGCGCTGCTGCAGCGTGGTCAGCGCCCTGCTCTGCGCGCGCACCGTGTCCGACAGGCGGGTGATTGCCTCACGGTTCGCCGCCTCAAACTCGCGGCCCTCGCGGATAAGCTTCACCACGTCATCCGGCACGCTGCCCCCGGCTGCGGGCTCGTTCAGGGCGCCGGCCGGTACGCTGAGCCCGCCGGTCTGCGGCGGGGCGGGCGCAGGAGCCGGCGTGACCGGGGCGGCTGCCGGGGCTGGCGCGGGCTGCACGCTGCCAAAGCCCGGGTCCTGCCCGAAGGCAAGCTGTCCGGCGTCCGGCGCGGAGGAGGACGGCACGAGCAGATACCAGCCGGCGGCAAGGATAACGATCGCCCCGCCGGCGAGCCACGGCAGCGACTGCCCGAGCCAGAGCTTGCGCGTCAGCAGGCTCTCTTTTTTCTGTACCGGCGGCGCGGACACCGGCGCGTTATCGGCCGCGCTCACCGCCGGCTGCGGATCGAATTCATTCACGTGGGGTTCCTCTCTGTTCGGCCGCGCGGATGCGCGTCTGTGTTTCCGCACGCAGGTCGGCGGCGGTCGGGGTCGGGTTGCTGCTCGGAGCCGCCGGCGACGGGGCCACCGGAGGAGATGGGGTGCTCCCCTGCCCGGATTCCGCGTCGGTGCTGTACACCCCGCTCATAAACTGAAGCGCCACCACATCACCGTTGTGGACATAGACGGTCCGGTCAGGCAGACGGGCGGCATCGCTGGTCAGCACCTGCCCAGCACGCTGCGCTATGCCGCCGGCAATGACGCCGCCGACCACCGTGGGATCCGGCAGGCCGGGACGCGCCGTGACGGTGTTAAAGCCGTTGCTCAGCAACTGCGTGTTGGACTGCGCGTAAAGCTGACCCGCTTCCCCGGCGCCGCCGAAAATGGAGGGCAGCACGATGCGGCGGAGGTAGTGATGATTGACGTCGCTGGCAATGTTGGCCACGAGGGTTTTGTCATCCAGCGCGTAGGCGTCCACCTTGTAGGCCTGTCCGTTCAGCGTCATGGTGGTGAAGTGAATGATGACGCCGTCGCCGGACAGCTTCGCCCCCTCAGGCGCCTTCAGCACCGCCCCCTGATACCTGCCGGTTCTGATGCAGGCCAGCACCGGCGTGGTGCCGTTGTCGGAATCCACGCCGGTGCAGATTTCGGCCGGCCCCCGCCAGTAGGGTTCCACCACCACCGACGCAGGCGGCGCGTTCCGGACGTTGTCGCGGTTGCGCGCAGCGGCAAGCTGCACGGCGCTGCCGGGCAGCGAGTCGCGCCAGTCCGTCCAGCCCCCGTCCTTGCCGCCCAGCAGCTGCGCCGTGGGCAGCTCACCCGCTTTGGGCTCCGCCTGCATCTTCACCAGCAGCGCGGCCAGCGACTTCTGACGCGCCTCCGTCAGGGCCTTTTCCTGCTCCGGCGTGCGCCCGCTGCCCTGTGGCCGGGGAAGAGGCTGTGTCACCGTCACCGGGGCCGCCTTTGGCGGTTCAGCCGCCGTCGTCACGTCCTGCTGCAGCGGAATGCTGGCGATAAAGCTCTGGTTCGAAGCCGCCGCCGTCTGCGCGCCGCGGGCGTTATTTTCCCGCAGCAGTTCGCGATACGCCGGCTGCTCCTGCGCGCGGGTCTGGGTGGTGCCCGTGACGCGGGTCAGGTCCACGCGGGAGACGGCGGGCGGCGGCGTTGCCAGCCAGCTCCACAGCGCGTAGCCGCCCCCCACCACTGCCACCATGCCGCCGGCAATCAGGCCCATCATCAGGCGGATGTTGCGCCCGCCGGTGTTCTGTTGATCGCTCATGATTACTCCAGGGCAATGCTGAGGGCTTCGGTGCGCCCGTCAACGGAAAAGGCCACGCGAGGCGTCAGCGGCAGCTTCCAGAGGTGCGTGCCGTCGGCGGAGGAGAGCGTGGTGTCGAACTCGTCGCGGATGTCCGCGCGCGAGCGGATATAAAGGTCGTCGCCCTGCTGCCACACCGCCGTGTCCGGCACGCTGCCGGTGGTTTTCAGGCGCTTTGCGCCCGACGGCGGTACGCCGTCCAGAAACGCCTGCAGCACGTCATCGTGCAGACCGATGCGCGAGGGGCCCGGCGCGTCGGGTGCCGCCCCCGGACCGCGGCGCGGAATGCGCAGGTCAAGGCGAGCGTCCACCGTCCAGGTCTTCTTCGCCGTGTCGGCCTCGCCGCTCATCACGCTTATCTGCAGCGGCACCGGCAGGCCTTCCAGCCCCACGGTCACCAGCGTGTTCACGAAGTCGCGCTTTGCCGTGATGACCATAAAGGACATGCCCGGTATCCACTTCACGTCGATGTCCGGTGAGCCACTCACCGGGTCCCCGAGGATTTTCCAGGGCGCGCCGGTGCTGTCGATAAAGCTCACCGTGGCGGGCCAGTTCACCGCGGTGCGCACCAGCGGCAGGCTCGCGCCCGGCTGCAGGCTCACGGTCTGCGCGGTGATGCGCGGCACCGCCGTGATGCCCGGCGTGGCCAGCGCCCGGTTCTGCTCGGTCTGCTGCGCGCGCAGCTGGCGGATTTCATCCGGCGTCAGCGGGGCGATGGTCGCCTGCGCCTGGTCGTACGACACCGACGTCGGCGGCGGCAGCGCCTGTCCGGGCAGCGGACCTGCTGCGGCAGGCGTACCCGCCGCCTGACCGGATGCGTTCTGACCGGTTGCAGCAGCACCGCTGGCGGACGCGGTGGAGCGCCACCCGCCGTCGGTTCCGGCCGCCGGGGCGGTCCCCGCTGACGTGGCGGCACCCGCGCTGCCGCACAGCGCCAGCCAGAGGGCCAGCGTGCGAAAGTTGCTCATAGGATTATCCTGCGTTGTTGGTGATGGTCTGGGTGACCTCAAGACCGCGCGGCTTGAGTCGAACGTCGGCCTGCTGAATGCGCAGCGTGAAGATGTAGCGCAGCGGCGGGCTGCTGCTGTTCTGTCCCTGCAGGCGCATCGTGACGGGATACTGGAACTCCCACGTGTAGCGCCCGCCAATCACGCCGCGTCGGGTGATAACGCCCGGCTCCACGGTGTTGGTGAGGTTCATACGCTTGTCCTTTACAAGCGACAGGATGTTGGAGCCGGTGGTCAGCGCCTGGTTGTAGCCGGTGAAGCCCTCTTCCGAGAAGTCCGGCGACGCCGCCGTCATCTGGTCGCGGTAGTGCACGAAGTCCAGCGTGAAGGCCTTGCTGATGGTGTCGGCACCGAACTGGCGCACGTCGCTCTCGCTCCACACCGGCTTGTCCGTCGGGTAGAACGGCGTGATGCGGCCGTTTTCGGTGGCCAGGTAGTGCGAAGGCATGTTGAGCAGCACATAAATCAGCACGCCGATCACAATTGACTGAATCCCGTTACCGATGAGGCTCCACACGGCGACGGTCAGGCAGCGGTGAGCAAACCGGGCGCCCAGCGTTCGCTCGTTCTGGGCGTTTACCGCGTGCTCGTAAATTTTCGGGTCGGTCAGGACCACGGCCGCCTCCTCAGGCGGCACAGCGGGTTGGGGGTTCTGCATACGATGTTCCTTACAGGCCGTAGGACTGCCACGGGTCGATACTGGTGGGCAGGTTGCTGTTAACTTTGTCCGTCAGCGCCCCGCAGACCTTCTCTGACGCCTGATTCATGATGTCCTGCAGGCTTGGCAGGTTGGGCAGGCTGATGGAGATATTGCGGATGCCGGACAGGCAGTTCTGCAGCTGATCGGACGTCTGGCTTTCACGTGCCGCCCACGCGTCGCTGGCCTTCTTCGCGGCGTTATAGCCCGCCTCGCTTCCGGTCTGCGCCGCGCTACCCGCGCGGCAGGTCGCGGCGCCGGCACCAAAGGTGGTGCAGCAGAAAAAGACCGCCACGAGGGCGGTCGCTGTTTTGTTTGTCATGTGAAGTCTCCGGATGAATCGATTACTGGGCCGGCCGCGGCGGCGTGACCGGTGCTGCCTGTGGTGCTGCTGCCGGCTGGTCCTTTACCCAGCCTGATTCCGCTTTGTAGCGCTCGTCGTAGCCGAGGCGGGCGTGCAGCGCGGCGGGAAGGTCGGCGGGCGCGTCCAGCTTCGCAATGCGCTGCTGGTCGTCACCGGTCAGCCGCACCACCACGTGCTCGCGCGGCACGGGCTGGCCGTTTGAGCGGTTGATGCCGTTGCCGCTGCCGATGGGCTGCGCACCCTCCGGGGTGAGCAGGTTAATCACCATCGGCGGCGCTTCCTTACTGTCGGGCAGGCTGACCAGCACGTGCTGATACCCACCGTCCTGCCGCACCACGCCCTGCAGGTAGTGGCCGTCGCCCTGAACCAGATAGAGGTCCGGCCGGCCGTCATCGCCCCACGCCGACATCACCGCCGTGCCGGCACGGTCGTTATGTTCCGGGCGCGGCGCCGAGAGCGGGTCGCCCGGGACGCTGCTGCCCTGCCCGTCCGGCTTCACCCAGAACAGGCCGTCCGCAGGCTTCGGTGGCGCATGGATATCGAGTCCGAGACGGCTCACCAGCGTGTGCTGTATCTGCGTGTAGCGGTTCACGTCCACGGCCGCGAGCCGCACCATGTCCTCAGCGCCGGTCTGCACGCGGGTGCCGCCGACCGGGGCCAGCGACCACTGATTGCGACGGGTCTGCACCTTTTCGTACTGGCCGCTGAAGTTGCCCTGCGCGTCCTTCATCGGCTTATTGACGGTGACCGGCTGCTCACCCATCCACTGCAGCGTGACCATGCGACCGGGCTGCAGGTGCGTCTCACGCAGCAGGCCGGCAAGCTCCTTACCCCAGAACGTCTGAGAGCCTTCTTTCGTACGCAGCGTAATAAAGGTGCTCTCGCTGGCGTCCTTTTCAAAGCGGAAGGGCGCCTGCCCGCAGGCGGTAACCTTACCGGTGACCGGCTCCCGGGCTTTTTCTGCCGGGGTGTGCACCGCCGGAGAAATCTTCGGCGCGGCGGGCTCAGGGGCCGGTGCAGAGGTTCGCTGAGGTGACGCTGTCACGGGTGCGACGTTCTGTACTGGCTCGCTGGCCCGCGCCGCCGTCGTTACGGGGGGAACCTCAGTCGCGCGCGGAGCCTGCGGGTCGCCGCGCACCGCATCGGCGGGGGCGGCTGGCGTGACGGGCTGACCCGCAGCTCGGCGGGCGGCGTCCAGGTCGGCCTGCTGGCTGGCGTTCTTCATGCTCACGTCCAGCTTGTTGGCCACGATGACGCCGATCGCAAACGCCTTGAACTCGTCGCTGCCGGTGAGTTCGATGCGGCCCTGATAGTGATTGGCGGCGGTCAGCAGCGCGGCAAGCACCTTCTCTTCGTGCGCGCTGGCGCCCTCCGCCATGACCAGGCGGTTACCGCGGTCTATAAACGCGGGCTCGCCGTCCAGCTTGTACACCACGCTTTTGCCGTCCGGGTGCCTGTCATGCGTGACGCGGCTCAGCAGCTTATCGGCATCGATGCGGGAAGACGTCGCCCCGGATGAGGCGGGCATATCCTCTTCCTGCGACGCCACGCGCGGCGCGCCGACCAGAATGGCGTTTTCCTCACCTAAGGATGCGGCCGCCGGTGAAGGTGGCGCGTCAGAACGTTGCGCCAGCTCTGCGCGCAGGTCGGCCTCCAGCGCCTCGCTTTCCTGCGAAGGCCAGCGCGCATTTTCAGTATCGTTACCCTGCGACCACATTTCCGTCAGCGCGATCCGCTCATTAATGAGCGCGCCCGTCCGCATGGCCAGCACGTCCGTGTCCAGACTGGCCGCTTCGTCTTTCAGCGCACGCAGACGCGCATTGATGTCGGTAAAGCCCGCGCTGAAGTCCGGAGAGCCTGCTGTGGCGGCAGCCGCCGGCTGTTCGGCGCTGGCAGGAAGCACCGGTGGTGCCTCATGTGGCTGAACGTCAGGCACGTCCGGGGCCGGAGCTGAATCAGCGGCGGCAGTTGCAGCCTCTGCCACGGCCGATTCAGGAGCGGGCGTGACCTCAGCTGCGGCAACAGGAGCGGACGGTGCTGCTTCTGATGCAGGCGCATCCTGAACCGGTGTCATCGTTTCAGGTGAGGCAGAGGAGGTATCAGGGGATGCTGCTGCTCCTGGCTGTACCATCGGCTCCGGTGCGGGCGTGGCCTCAGCTGCGATAACGGGAGTGGTCGGTGCTGCTTCTGACGTTGCCGCATGCTGAACCGGTGCCATCGGCTCAGGGCCAGCCGGGGTGGCTGCTTTTTCGGGCTCTACCGCAGGCGCCGGTACGTCAGCGACCGCCGGAGCCGCTTCAGAAGGTGCCGCGGCAGAGGTGCGGGACGCAGCCAGTGCGGCAACGGCCGCGGTCACCGCCCGACCTTCCGTCTCGCCGGCGGCCAGGTCCAGACGACCAAACGCCGCCCAGGATGAATGAACGTCTGCGGGCGACTGCTCACCGGACAGCTCGGCGCGGCGCAGATCGTTGCGCACCTCGCGCAGCGCCCTTTCCAGCTGCGGTCGCGACAGCTCGCCGTCCGCCAGGCGGGTGTAAAGCGACTGGATCTGCGCCGGGATGGTTCGCACATCTGCCTGCCCGCTGCTGCGCAGAGACAGCGTGGTGTCGCTGTCCTTCAGGCCCGCGGCGCTCAGCGCACGGCTGAACATCCCCGGGCGTTCGCTCACCGCCAGCCCGTCGCCGGTCAGTCGGTCAAACACCGCCTGCGTTTCGCTGACGTAAGCGTCGTTGTAGGTGCCGGACTCGCGCACCTGGTTAAGTTCGCGCTGCAGGCGATCGGTGGTGTCCTGAAACGCCTCCGGGGTAATGCTTCCCTGAATCAGCGAGGACAGCGCTCCGCGCAGCTCGCCCTGTATCGCCGGCGGTGCGCGCAGGCTATCAGCCTCCGCCACCGGTGCAGCAGCTGGCGCTGCGGGTGCCGGCTGCGGGTGGGGAACGGCGGGCGCCTCTGCCACAGCAGGCGCCGGAACGACCGGATCTGGCACTGCGGTGACGTCAGCTGCATCAGCAGGAGTCGTCTGCGGCGCTTCGGGGGCCGGACTGTCCTGAACCGCGGCAACCGGTTCAGCAGCCACCGGTTCCGGTCTGAACGGTTCCGCCGCGGGTTTCTGATCAGGATTCATATTGCTGACAGCGCTGTCGACCAGCTGACCCAGCCGGGCAGCACTGTCATCGTATTTCAGATCAAGGCTTCTGACCGCTTCCGCATAGAGCCGGTTTAACGGGGTGATCGCCGTTTTCCTGTCAGGGGGATTATCAGCCGTTTCAACCAGCGTATGCCTGAGCAGAGCGGTCAGCCTTTCAGCTTCCTCTGGCTTGTTCTGCGCGCTGGCCAGACTGACCAGCTCTGAACGGATGGCGTCATAATGAACCGACACATCCGGTTTTTCCTGCAGGATTTCCGACAGCCTTGACGCGTCCTGAGCGGCATTATCTGACGCCCTTTCAATGTATTGCGCCATTTCGGCTCTTGACGCCCCTTCTGCAAAGCGCAGCCGGACGTTATCGATGAGGTCAGTGTTGACGATGGCGATATAGCTGTTGTCTTTCAGGGCATCAATGCCTGCCTCTTTCAGAATACGCATCCCTTCAGGGCTGCTGGCATACTGAAAAAATGGCGCATCGATTTTCTCGCAGCCGGCGAGCAGATCTCCATACCCCAGACGAGAGGTCTCCCCTTTCGCTGTCAGCTCCTGATCGACCGTTTTCCCGGCCTCTCTTATCCGGTCCCGCAGCGCATCCGTGAGTGAGGAACTGTCCCAGCGGTCCAGAATCACCGAATGAGAGGGTATCTCCAGTTCATACACGTGATAGTCCGGGTGGTTGATCTCCTCCATCGCATATTGCACGCCCGTAACGGAGTTATCGGTATAAAATCCGCGGCCCATGAAGTTCTGACCCAGACCAATTTTTTCAGGGTCAACGGCGCTGAAGGTGGCCGGTGAGCCGTGGTACAGGGTGATCGTGTCACGCACAGGCGCAGCGGGTGAATCATTCACCCTGCTGGCCGGCACGTCAGCGGCAGCCGGCGCTGGCGGTGTGGCTGGCGCGGCTTCAGGCTGCTGCGCCTTCAGGATGCGGTAAACGCTGGTCTGCCCGATGCCGAGCTGCTCCGCAATCTGCGCGGGCTTCAGCCCCTCATCGCGCAGCTTCAGAATTTCATCCGTTTTCTCTTTGGCCGCACCAGGGCGGCGTGCCGGAGTGGAGTCCGCTGCGGCGTCCGGGGACGCGGCGGGAAGATTGTCCGGCGCTGGCTGTGCGTCGTCAGGTGTGGCCATGGGGGCATCCTTATGGTTGAGCTGCTCAAGAGCCTGAGCAATGTCGGGAAGCAGCGTTTCGCGCAGGCGCTCAGCGCCGCGGAACAGGTGCAGGTCGTTAAAATCCGTAAAGCCGCGCTCGATTTCAGCGGCCGTCAGGTCCGGCAGCAGCACGGCGCCGCCGGTGGCTGCCGCGGCGCGGTTTGCCGACAGCACGCCTTTATTGATGTCTTTGGTGTGGTCAACGTCGGCCATAAACAGGTGCGGGCTGTCGGGGTAGCGGTTCTTCAGTACGTTCGCCACCGTTTCCATGTTCCCGGCGTCGATGGTCATCACCACCGGACGGCCGGTGACCATGTGCAGGCTGCGCGCGGTGGCGTATCCCTCCGCGTACAGGACGGGCTCGCCGTTGCGCAGCTCACCGCCCTCCACGCGGAAGTGCCCGGCCTTGGGGGCGTCCTTAAACAGGAACTTCTCACCGTCGGGCGGAATGTACTGCAGCGTGCGAAACGCGCCGTCTGCGTCACCGAACGGCACGACCAGCGCGCCGTTGCGCGTCTGGCGCACGTCATCCGCCACCGTGATGCCCTTGCGCACCAGATAGCCGTGCGCCGGGTCGGCCGCCGGCAGCCGCTCATACAGCGCCTTTGCCTTTGCGGTCTGCCGGGCGTACAGCGCGGCCTGCTCGCGGGCAAAGTCATCCTGCGACTGACGCATCACCGCGCGGATGTGCACGCGCGCCAGCGGGTCAGCTTTTCCTGCTCCGCCGCTGCTGGCCCTCCAGCGCGTGATGTCCTTGTCGTTCTCGGCGCGGTGGTAGTTGATGAACCAGCCGCCGGGCTTCACGCCGTCGAGAAAACCGCGATAGACGCCGTCTTTGTTCCCTTTTTTCCCGTCCGCCACCGGCACGCGGTGTCGCCGCCCGTCCATCACCGGCAGGCCGTCCAGCACCAGACCGCCGCTGGTCAGCGCGTCCAGAAACTCCGACTGCGGGTCGCCGCCGCCGCTGCTGCGGATGCTGCGGTCCGGCAGCCACTTCTGCAGCCGGCTCAGGTCGGCGCCCGGACGGGCGTACCAGAGCTGTGCCTCTTTATCCCACGTGATGGCGTTGCCCCCGTCCGGGTGTTTCCCGGCGTCGGCGCGCGCGGCGTCGCGCTGGTCCGGCAGGACCGCAAGCCATACCGGGTAGTCAGCTGTACTCATGATGCCTCCTGTTACAGGGTCAGAGACGGCTACTCACCGTCGGTGTAGCGCCGGTACCACCAGGGACGGCCGCTCAGGCTTTTGCCTCGTGCAATGCGGGCAAGACGCGTCAGCAGCTCGGTGACGCCCCAGCCGAAGGCTTTCAGCAGGCGGAACACGGCGATGATGCCGGTCACGACGTAAATCGTGTTCATGGCGGGAAAGCGGAACCAGAAGAGATAAAGCAGAAACAGCCAGGCGGGGATGCCGAGGAAGCTCAGCGGGCTGCCCGCCCACCGCCAGAACCCCGGCGGGTAATCCTCTTTTTTGAATTCACTCACGCGATGCCCTCCTCAAACTCACGGCGCTGAGGCGGCGACATCACCACCGCCAGCTCGGACTCGGCGATGCGCCCGGTGCGGAACAGCTGCCAGGCCTGATCCACGATGCGGCGCTTTTCCAGCCGGATGATGCTGTTGATGTGCGCGCCCCACTGCGACCACGGCATGCCGGCAAGCTTCTCGCGCAGGTAGTAGTCAAAAAGGATGTACTCGCGCACCGCCACGCGTTTTCCGTCGGTGGTGCGCAGCAGCGTCTGCACCACCACGTACTGCAGCACGCCCAGCAGCGACCAGGCCAGAGAGTCGCGACTCTCGTGCGGAAACTCGTTGATGAGGCGCGGAAACGCCTCGCCGGGTGAGTCGATGTGCGTGGTGGACAGCGTCAGGTGGCCGAGCTGCCCGGCGCGGATGCCCACGTCAATGGTTTCGCGGTCGCGCATCTCCCCCACCCCGATGACCGACGGCGCGCGTCTGAGGTCAGCGCGGATGCCGCTGGCGAAGTCGGGAATGTCCCTGCCGACCTGCGACTGCAGGGGCGGCAGCACGTCGTCCGGCCGTCCGAGGATGAACTCGATCGGGTCCTCTTTGGTGGTGACCTTGCGGTCCGGGTCCGTGTCCAGGCAGTAGCGGTAGGTCGCCGCCAGCGACGTGCTCTTGCCCGAGCCGGTAATGCCGCCCCACAGCCCCATGCCTTTGGCCGGCAGGAGGTTGGCCATCAGGTCCGGCTCAAGGCCGAGGCTCTCCAGCGGCGGGATATCGGACGGAATGACGCGCATTGTCCAGCCGATGGTGCTGTCCTGACGCCCCGCCGTCCCCTGCAGCAGGTTGACGCGATAGCGGATGCGCTCGCCGCGGTTCAGGCCCCAGCGGCCGGTCATGTCGCCGTCGAGCTGCATCGCGCGGTCAATGGCGACCCCGCCGCGCACCTTCGGCCGCAGCTCCGGGGTAAACACCTCGTCCATCAGCTTGGAAAGGGTGTCGTCCGCCACCGCGAAGGGGCTCGCCCTGAGCAGGCGGCCGTAGCGGCCCACCACGAAGTGGTTGTCGCCCTGCAGGTGAATGTCGCTGACGTTGTTACGCGCGCACCACACCATAAAGCCGCGCAGCGCGTCGGCGCTCAGCCCGCTGCCAAAGTCGTAAAGTTCCAGTCCTGAGGCTGACATCATCGCTTCTCCGTGTTGATAACCGGCTTCCACTTCGCCTTGTCGGTGACAAAGCCGGCGCGTGACTCCAGGCGACGCTCGCGGTCGCCGGTGGTGAGCTTGTTGCTGTCGCCGGTGACCGTCTGCTGACGCTCGGTGACCACCGGGGCGGTAATGAGGTTCTGACGGCGCAGCAGCACGTACTGCAGCATGCCGTTGTAGTCGCGCGTCAGGCGGTTGACGTTGGCCTCCAGCGTCTCGTCGGCGCTCTGACGCCCTTCCGCCCAGCCCTCGTTCACCGCCGCCTGCCAGATGTCGCGCTGCACGCCGTTCTCCGGGATAAGCCCGCCCACCGGCTCGTCCGGCGGCACGGTGCTGAGTCCGGCCATCAGCCAGCCGCGCCACGTCGGCGGATTGCTCACGAAGCGCTCGGGCTGAACAATTTCGTACACGTGGCTGGCGGTGCGTATCTGGTCGGGAGTGACGTGCGCCACGTCCACGGCCTCGGTGATGACCGGCGGCAGCCAGCCGCGTGGGCTGATAAGGGGCCGGAAGTCATAGGTGGCGTCCAGCTGCTTCGCGCGCGCCTCCAGGTCACGCCGGAGCTCCCACGCGCGCTGCGCCTTGCCCCCGCGAAAGCCGGTGGTCCGCCCCCCCTCGGTCAGCATCTGGCGGCGGTTGTCGGACACGTCTGACGTGTCACGCTTCTGCGGCGAGAGGTAGGCCTCAGGACCCGGCGGCGGTGCGCCGTCCGGCCCGGGCGCGGGCGACGCCTTCGTGAAGTGAAATCCCGCGCAGCCCGCCAGCAGCGCGGGCAGCAGCAGGACGGTGAGTCGGGCTTTCATCGGCGGTTCCCCTTCGCGTGTCGGGTCTGAACGTCTGGCAGAGACGGCATGAACTGCAGCACCATCTGCCCCGGGTAGGTGACGATCGTGGCGCGCCAGGCGGTCTGCATCTCAATCATGCGCATCGCGTTGGCATAGGTAACGCCCTGCACGTCGATGTTCACGGGCAGCGGCAGGCGCACGCCCGTGTAGCTGAAAGCCAGCCCGCGCGCCCGGGCGAGCTGGCTCAGGAGTTCCACCGCGTCACCGTTCCAGCTGAACGTGACGCGGTCGCTGTCGGCCCGGACGGACGCCACCGGCAGCGGCGTGCCGGCGTCGAGGTCGCCCTGGGTCCAGAGCTGCGTCATCTGCAGTGCCGTCCGGGATGGCGGGGTGGTCTGTGCCGCAGCCGGAGCGGCTGCGTGCTGTTGCGCGGGCAGCTGACAGCCGCACAGCAGCAGCACCGGCAGCGCGGTAATAAAGTGTTTGTTCATGTTGTCTCCGGGAGTTGCCGGTCTTCAGAAAGGGAGTTGCAGGCGGCGCCGTTCAGCGGCTGGCCATCCAGATGGAATAGACTTTTCGTGCATACAGCATGCGGCGGGCCTGATTGCCGTCCGCAAATCCGGCGTTGTAGCTGCCGAGGCACTGCCAGGTCAGGCCGCAGACCTGCAGGTGCTGCGCGAGGATCCAGGCGCCCGTCTGCACGTTAAGGCAGGGCTGCGTCAGGAGGTCGCGTTCATCGCTGATAACGCCCATGGCTTTGAGCTTTGCCAGGTGCGTGGAGTTGATCTGCATCAGCCCGAAATCCCTGCTGGTCACGCGCCCCTGCCGGTCGCGGTTGTAGCCGACCGCGTGTGGGTTCATACCGCTTTCCACCTGCGCGATGGCGCGCAGGAGCTGCGGTGACACGTGATAGCGGGCGCCGGCCTCGCGGAAGCAGTAGGCCTGTGCGGTGGCGGAGAAAAACAGCGCGGCCGCCAGCAACAGCAGCGTGCGCCAGAAGTGGGTGATTCGCATGGGTGAAATCTCCGGCACCGGGCAGCCGGGCCTGTGGCTATGACATCAGGAGGGGTAGTTATTCAGCAGGGAATTCTTTGAGCGCACGGTGCATCAGTATCCGCTCATCGAGCGCCTTTTTGCAGGCATCATCAGGGCGCCCTTCACTTTCGGCCTTCATCCTGCAGCTCAGGTCACTGTATCCGGTGACGGCCAGCGACAGACTGTGCATGAGTGCGTCAGAACGGTCGGAAAGGCAGCCGAACCACCCCGCGCTAAAGGTCTCGAAAGCCTTATCGCCTTTGACGGCTTCGCGAGTTAACGTTTGGTTCTCACGGGTACATTGATGCCTGAAGATTGCCTGCGTCAGGGGTAGCACGGACGCCTCGTCCTTCTGCCAGGGTGAGAAGTCAACGTCATACTGCCAGCTCAGATAGCCCACCGCGCAATACCAGCCGAAAAAAATACGCTGGCTGCTATGCCCGCCCGCTTTAACGTTACTTTCTGCATGATTCAGTTTCCTGTGAGTTCGATATAGCGCGCATATACCTTGCGGGCGTAGCGCATGCGAAACGGCTCGTTCGCGTTTTTAAAACCGGCGTTGTAGGCCCCGACTGACGTCCAGTTCACCCCGTTCTGCGCGATGTTTTTGGCCAGTATCCAGGCGCCGACGTGAATGTTCTGGCAGGCGTTGCCGAGCAGCACGTCACGGGTTATGCCCATCGGGCTTAACACCGGCAGCCAGGAGGAGTTGATTTGCATCATACCGAGGTCTTCGCTCAGCACCCGGCCGTTCTTTTTGTTGAGCCCGATGGCGCCGGGGTTCAGCCCGCTTTCGACTTCGGCAATAGCCTGCAGCAGCCGCCAGTCAACGCTGAATCGTACGCCCGCCTCACGAAAGCAGCGTGCGGTATCCGGCAGCACTTTCGCCGCATCCGTCATGCCCGCCACGGTCAGCAGCAGGCAAATCATCACAGCGCGCCACATAGCGACACCGCCACGAAGACCGGATAGAGAACGGTGATAAACGGCACGCCGCGCACGAACCGTCCCGCTATTGCGGTCAGCACCAGGCTCATGGCCAGACACGCGCCAGACCAGGTAGGCGTCAGCCAGGCGCCAATGGCCGGCAGCACGTACAGGTCACCCGAGGCCAGTGCCGGCGGCTGTGAACGTAACCAGGTGATGAGATTCAGCAGCAGCGCCGGCAGCAGCATAACCGCGGCACCCGTCAGGGCGGGGATGGCATCAGAACCGCCCGGCAGCAGCGTGGTCAGCGACAGCCAGGAGAGCAGGAAAATAATCAGGTCGGGCACCCACTGTGTCACGCAGTCGATATAGGCGGCGCTGGCCAGCAGCAGCACGAACAGGACAAAGGCCGGGTTGTGCGTCATAAGCCAGGCGGGGAACACGCCACCGCAGAGCATCATGGCAGCCAGCAGTGGCCGGATGGGTGCCACGTCCGGATAGGCCTGCGTTTCAGCCGCAGAGGCTTCGGCAGCTATCCGGGCGCTGGCGTAAAGCGCCGGCAGGTTAAAGGCGAGCATCAATGAGAAAATCAGTACGGCGGGAATAATCAGCATTGCATTACCTCACGTAAACCACATATCCGGCCGGAATAAAGTCAGGCCGGGCAAGCCGTCCGGACGGCGTGTTGATACCGGCCGCATCGCTCAGGCCAAAGTGCGAACTGTTTTCTGTGTCTGTCATCAGCTGGGCATAAACTCCCGGGCTGGCAGGCATAAAGACATACCCCGCACCGCCGCTGATGCGCAGCAAAATCGTGCTGCTCCGGGGCAGCCAGTCCGGCAGGGCTATCCGCGCGGCAGCATCCCCGTCGGCCGGAGTGCTGCTCGTCCAGAGATTGTTAAATGCAGAGACGTACTGGAGAAACTGCCCCGCCTGCTGACCCTGCGTCACGCGGTCCACGTTCTCGCGGGCGGATAAATTGATAAACATCAGGCAGGAAGTGGCTACCGCCAGCAGCATGGCTGCGAAGAAAACGGAAGATCGCATAAGTGTTCCGGGGTGAGGTGATGGAGCCTGACCGGGGGGAGCGGACAGGGGTTAACCCGCAGGAGGACGAGGCCCCGCGCAAGGCAGAATGCGTGAAATAGTTCCGGGCGTCAGAGCGGTCTGATTAAGACCCTCCGGGTATCGTTGGCCTGCACCGCACCGGGCGGAGGCAGACGCTTGCCCGCGCAGGCTGCCCGGGCCTGTATCCGGAGCAGATCAGTAGCCGCATTAATGAGTGCTTCTTCCCGCGTGGGCGCCGGGAGGGTCAGGTGTTCGAGGTCAGCAAAACTCACCGTAACGGCGCCGGCTTCCTCACACAGTTCCGCAGGATAAGGCACGAAGAGCGCCGCAAACTTCTGCGCCTGACGCCGTCTGACGTCAAGCTTGCTGACCAGCTGTGTGGCGCGCAGGTGCGTGTACCGCTTCAGCATATTCAGGCTTTTATGTCCGGAAATCGCAGCCACTTCCATTACGTTCAGCGTGCCCAGCTCAAACAGCCGGCTGACGGCTTCATGCCGCAGATCGTGGAAGTGCAGGTCTTCGATTTCGAGCCCGCCAAGTATGCTGCGCCATGCACTTTTAAAACCGTTAGAGGTGTAGCTGAAAACCGGACCGGAAAGCGCGCCCGTGCATTCGCGTAGCGCCTGACGGGCCTTATACGACAGCGGAACGTCGCGGGCGGTGCCGTTTTTCGTCATCGGCAGGTGAGCGATGCCCAGGTTCAGATCCACGTGCTCCCAGCGCAATGCCAGAATCTCCCCCTGACGCATGGCCGTTTCTAGCGCGAGCGTGAAAATCACCGACAGTTCGGCATTGCGGGTCCGTAACGCACGCCGGATCCGGCGCTCCTCAACAGAGGTCAGCCGGCGCGTACGCCCGGAGGAGGCCTGCGGCTTGCGAACGTGCTCAACCGGATTATGCGTGCAGGTGCCCCACTCGATACGCGCCAGATTATACAGCGCCGAGAGCAGCGCCATCTCCAGCCGTACCGTATTGGCGCTAACCGTGCGGCCTGTCCTGTCGCTGATCGTTGCCAGCCTCCCGTCCCGGTAGGTGGCAATGTCGACGGAAGTGATTTCATCCATGTTCTTTTCGGCCAGCGCTGAGCGTTTCAGCACATTGATGCGATAAAACTCCTGCAGGTGTCCCCGCTTGTGCACGGACACAACGCGACAGTATTTATCGAGCGCCTTTGATAAGGCCATTTTTCTTATGCGTTGTCTGACTGCCATATACCCCCCAAAAAGGGGGGGACGATACCACAATTCATCCTGACATCACTGCCAATCCGGTGTGTGGCGAGGCGCCAAAAGCGGTGCCTATAACCTTGGACAAAACGGTTATAAGGTGCTGGATACTGACACCGGCTTAATGATGCAGTGGGGATTCACATCTACTCATGGTGATGACTCGTCCGCCTGTTTTACAACCCCGTTCAAAACAGCTGTGCTGAATGTCAGCGTTGTCAGCATGGGGCGTCAGGTCCACGGTGACAATGGCCATGACTATATTGGCTCTGTGAATAAGTCATGCTTTACGTTTACCAGCGAACCCGGCGCCACCGGCACTTCATGGTTTGCGGTCGGTTATTAAAGCATTTTACCCCTCTGCCAATCCGGTGTGTGGAAGCAAACGTCCTCATCGCCTACAACGCAAATCAGATCGGCGGCAGCCTCCAAAACAGTTGCCGTTGACTGCGCCTCGGACGAGATACTCGTTGGCGGCGGTGCCGGTTGTAATTCCGGCTCTGATGAGCGCCTGAAATGGAGCCAGCCAACTGGTAATGGATGGGCGGCTGCGTGCCCCAATACAACCGTCACTGCCTATGCTATCTGTGCACATAGATAGTCACTGGTATGTATATACGGTGAAAGCACCCGGTGAGCATCCCTCGCTTGGTAGAGGGTTCGACACGATCGAATAGCTGGTATTGGCTGGAACCTGAAATGAAATCGTACCTGATTTAGACCAGGCCGGATTGTTGTCAGAAGCAGACGCTGCGCCTACGCCGCCTGCAGAAGCACTGAGCGCCCAGGTGTTCGTGCAGCCCTGCCCATCACCGAGATCCTTGTATACGATTGAATTGCCGCCCACGGCATAAACGGTGATGGTTGCGTTACCTGAGTTATACCCGTTGTACTGTGAAGTAAAACTGCCAACCCATGCATAACGGCCGTTGTTTTTCGGACCGTTCCACACACCGGATTGGCAG